>CAZDAY010000026.1:0-12594 GCA_964503435.1 uncultured Treponema sp. | reverse complement strand
ACAGAACTTTTTATTCACGACGAAAAATTATCTTCAGACAAAAATCAAATTTTAAAACTTACATCAGAAATTCAAAAATTCGCGCCAAATCTTTTTGTTTCAATTCCACTTCAAGCAAAAATTCTGGATCAGGAACTTGCAGAAAAACTTTCAAACATTTATTGTTCACTTGAAATTCCGCTATCTGCAACAGAAAAAATCACTGCGGACGGAACAATTCTTCTGTTTGACAAAAAACTTTATTCAAGTAAGGCACAGATTTTAAATAATCTGGGTTTGGTTTTTGGTTTTAACATTGACTGGGGGCTTCAAAAAGGCGACACTTTTAAATCTTTTCGTGAACGTCTTGATTTTGCAACAAGTTTGTATCCAAATCACATAAATTTTGCTCAACTTTCCGACTTAAAACATTATTCTGAACCCAAATCAACTGGCATTTATTCTTCTAAAGATTTAGATTTTTCGCGCGGAATGGCATTTGCCTGTAAAACATTTTATTCTGCGGGGCGGGCGGTTCCTTGGTTTAACAGCGTAATTTCTTCTTTGCGTATAAGTTCTTCAAGTTTTTTTGCGGATTTTGAAGAATGGCAGCAGTGCAATAATTGTTCATTTGAAACAGATTTTAATATTGATGAAACGTCACATCTTGAAATTGAAAAAATGCAGCTTCTTTTTTTAAGAGAAAAATTTGAAGAAAAACATAAAATTTCTCTTTTTACGGCTTTAACTGACATTGTAAAATTAAACGGAGCCTTGTCTCGTGCCACTGCCGAAAATCAGGAAAGTATTTTAGAAACTTCCTACAATCCCGATGATATTTTTTCGCCTGCTTCAAGCAACTTAGAATTTTTTGCAGAAAACGTAACAATGGAAAATTGTACAGTAAAAATTTTTATTACAAATGAAGGTTTTGCCGATTACAAAATTCTGTAAAAAAACAACTGTCATTCTGAACCAGTTTTAGCATCTGTAAACAAAAAAAAACTTCTAGTTGCCACGTCATTGCCAGCAGTAAAGTAATGTGGCAATCTATTTTCACTTAGCAAAAAAAATAAAAATCAAAATCAATGCTATAAATCGAAAAATCTAAAAAATCTAAATTTCTATGCGTTTCGCTAAAAAAATATTATATTTGTAACAAATTCGGTTTGTTTTTTGTTCAATAAAATAAAACTTAGAAAATTTTTAAGGAGAATTTTGAAATGAATTCACTAACAAAAAAAATTCTGGCGGTTTCTTCTGCCTCCTTGTTGACTTTTGGTATAATTGCAATTTCTTGTAATTCTGGCAGGAAAAGCGCGAATATAGCTTTTGCAGAAACAAATCCTGCAGTTAAAATTGATCAAAATTCACTTGCTGTAACTCAGGCTTTGCAAGAAACTTTTCGTGAAATAAGTTCACAGGTTTTGCCTGCGGTTGTTGAAGTTGATGTTGTAGAAACTACAAAGGTTCAAACTTTTAATCCGTTCAGAGACTTGCCGTTTTTCTTCGGTTTCCCAGAAGAACAAGATAAAGATGAAGAAAAAAAATATACTGAACGTGAATCTCAGGCTTTGGGAAGTGGCGTAATTGTTCGCACAGATGGCAAAAAAGTTTATGTTTTAACAAATAATCACGTTGCCGGCAGTGCTACAAAAATCACAATTAAACTGCACGATGAAAGAGAATTCCATGGAACTTTGGTTGGCTCAGATGAACGAATGGATATTGCACTTGTTTCTTTTGAATGTGATGATCTTTCTTCAATAACTGTTGCAAAATTAGGAGACAGCGATCAACTGTACCAGGGAGACATTGTTCTGGCTTTAGGAAATCCTCTGGGCTACTTTGCATCTGTAACTCAAGGAATTGTCAGTGCAACTAGAAGAAGTGGCAGTCAAATCGGAAATATCAGCGATTTTATTCAAACTGATGCTTCAATAAATCAGGGAAATTCTGGCGGTCCGCTTGTAAATATTTACGGCGAAGTTATTGGCATAAACACTTGGATTGCTTCTCAGTCTGGCGGAAGTCAGGGTTTAGGATTTTCTATTCCAATCAATAACATAAAACCTGCAATCGATCAATTTATTGCTAACGGAAAAATTTCTTATGGCTGGCTTGGGGTTAGTTTGCTTGAATTAACAGAAGATGCTAAAAAAGATCTTGGTCTTTCTGCAAATCAAAATGGCGCATTTATTGGTGAAATTTTCTTGAACGGTCCTGCAAGTAAGGGCGGAATGCAAGCCGGAGACTTTGTTGTTGCACTTAACGGACACGATGTTAAATCAGTTGAACAGCTTGTTCGCGAAGTTGGTGCTATACCTTCTGGTTCTACTGCCAGCTTTACTGTTTTGCGTGGTTCTAACAGAGTTGAACTTAGTATAAAAATTGATGAACGTACTCAAGATGTTGCAAATGATAATTCTAAACTTTGGCCAGGATTTATTGCGACAAGTTTAACAGATTCTCTCAGAAAACAACTCAAACTTAATGATAATGTAAAAGGTGTGCTTGTTACTGCTTTACAGGAAAAATCTCCTGCAGCAGCTTTGCGTCTTCAAAATGGAGATGTAATTACCGCAGTAAACGATAAGCCGGTTTCAAGTCTTAAGGAATTTTATGAAAGTTTAAATACGCTTAATAATTCTGAAATCTGGTACGATATTTATTCTGAAGGTCACACAATTTCAACTGGCCGTTACAAAATTGAAAAAAAATAAAAAAAAATTAAATTTTTTGTAACCTAATACTGTAACGATTATTTATGTTTATGAAGGCAATCAAATGCGTTGCATAGATTTCTTCATAAGAAACTCCTAATAAGGGCAGATCTGGTAGTTTATCGGGTCTGCCTTTTTGTTTTGTCAGAAAACTGCAAAATTACAAAATTTCTTCTGCTATTTTGAAATTCTATTGACCAATTTTCTAGGAATTTGCTAAAATACTGTACTTATTAAAGGCTATTGGGAACCCGTTACTCCCTTTGGCAAATATGATTTTAGAGGTTATAAAATGTACGCTGTTGTTGAGTATAAAGGCAATCAGTACAAAGCAGAAAAAGACGCCGTTCTTCAAGTGGCAAAAATCAACGATGCTAAAGAAGGAGATCTCGTTACAATCGAAACAGTTCTTCTTGTAAGCGATGGTGATAAAGTTTCTGTTGGTACTCCATATGTTCAGGGAGCAAAGGTTACTGTTGAAGTTGGTGAAACATTTAAGGATAAAAAAGTATTAGTTCTTAAATATAAGTCTAAGAAAGATTACCATAGATTTATTGGTCATCGTGAACAGTACACAAAAGTTACTGTAAAAGATATAGTTTTAGCATAAAACTTAATGACTGATGTGCTTTTAGTTTGCAATAAGTCTGGTATGTTCAAAAGTGTAAAAGCGCTTGGACATGCTTCTTATTCATCAAAAGGAAGCGATATTGTTTGTGCTGCAATTACGATTTTGTTAAGGACAGCAATAGATGTTTTAGAAAAAACTGATGGCATTTCATTAAGAGTTGATTCATCTTCGCGTGGAAATCTCGCATTCCTTGTAGAAGATGCTAAAGAAAAAACACTGGATGAGATTACAAAATCTCGTTTAATTTGTGTGGGAGATTTTTTAAGGCAGGGATTAAGCAGTCTTGCTCAGGAATTTCCAGAAAATGTAAAGTTGCGGGAAACTATAAACTGATATTTATCGGTGGAGGAATATTATGGGACGTAGTAAGGGCGGTAGCGGTGCTAAAAACGGTCGTGATTCAAACCCAAAACACTTGGGCGTTAAAAGATACAGTGGTGAAGTTGTATCAGCTGGTTCAATCCTTGTAAGACAAAGAGGAACTCGCATTCATCCTGGTAACAATGTAAAACGTGGCGGCGATGATACTTTATTTGCAACTGCAGATGGTGTTGTAAAATATGGTGAGCGAATGAACCGCAAAATTGTAGAAGTTGTTACAGAAGTAGCAAATACACAAGTTAACAACTAATTTTTACTGTATTTATAAATGCCCGGCAAGGTTTTCCCTGCTGGGTATTTTTTTTGCTGTGATTATCGGACAAAAATCAAAAAATTACTTAAAATAAAATGCAGATAAATGCAAAATTTCAGCAAAATTAAAAAACTGTCAAAATTGAAAATTATCTAAAAAATTAGCAAATTTAGCAAAGAGGATTTTATGATTTCATTTGCAGATGAAGCGGTAATAAAAGTAATTTCTGGTAAGGGAGGAAATGGCTGTATTTCGTTCCGCAGAGAAAAATATATTCCAAATGGCGGACCAAATGGTGGCGATGGCGGAAGAGGCGGAGATGTTTATTTTCAATGCAAAAGGAATTTAAGAACCTTAGCACATCTTCGTTATCACCCGATTTTTAAAGCCCAAAACGGAACTGACGGAATGAGCTGGAATAAATACGGAAAAGATGGCGAAGATATCGTAATTCCAGTGCCTCCAGGAACAACAATCCGCGACAACTTAACTGGTGAACTTATCCATGACTTTACATCAGAAAATGAAGATGAAATGTTTAAATTCCTTACTGGCGGAAAAGGCGGCTGGGGAAACGTTCATTTTAAATCAAGTACAAATCAAACTCCTCGTTATGCACACAAGGGAAGTCCTGGCGAAGAACGCGAACTTAAAATCGAACTTTCCGTAATGGCAGATATTGGCCTGGTTGGCTTTCCAAACGCAGGAAAATCAAGTCTTCTGGATTACTTTACAAATGCTCGGCCAAAAATTGCACCTTATCCGTTTACAACAAAAATTCCAAATCTTGGCGTATTGCACGTTGATACAGACAAGGATTTTATAATTGCTGATATTCCGGGAATTATTGAAGGAGCAAGTGAAGGCGCCGGTTTAGGAATAAGATTTTTAAAACACATTTCACGAACTGCCGGTCTCCTTTTTATGATTGATTGCAGCGCAGAAAATTATTTAAATGCATACGATTCACTTTTGAACGAACTTGAAAAATTTGGTGCAGGACTTTCAGATAAGCCAAGAATTGTCTTATGCAATAAAATTGATCTTGATGAAGTTGAACAAAATGCAAATGAACTAAAATCTCAACTCGAAAAAAAATATCCTGATTTAAAAGTAATTCCAGTTTCAGTTTTGACAAGAAAAAATATGGAAATTGCAAAAAAAGAAATTGTTGAACTTGTTGAAAAAATGAATGCAATGCGAAAACCTGGAAAAAATCATTCGAAAAATCCTCTGCAATCCGAAAATCTTTTCGCGCAATCGGCACAATCTGAACAAAACACGAAAAGTGTCTTTATGCAAGAACGTTCGGTTGATAATTCCATGCCAGTTCAGTTTCCTGGCTCTGAAAGGTGAAAAATGAAAATTGCAGTTCTTGGCGGAAGTTTTAATCCGATTCACATTGGACATTTAGCTTTGGCGGATGAAGTTTGTACTTCCTTGTTCTACGACAAAGTGATTTTTGTTCCAAGCCTAAATTCTCCTCATAAAGAAATGAATTGTGCACTTCCTGCAAAAGAGCGGCTTAAAATGGTAAAACTTGCTTGCAAAAATGACTCTCGTTTTATTGTAGAAGATTGTGAAATTTTGCGAGGAGGCGTTTCGTACACTTATCAAACTTTGGAATTTCTGGAAAAAAAATATAAAAATCTTTTAAGCGAAAAATTTGGTCTTATTTTAGGAAGTGATTTATTTTCTGGCTTTCATCTTTGGAAAAATGCTGAAGAAATTTCTAAAAAAGCAAATTTGATTTTGGCTAAGCGTCCGCTTGAAAATTTTGAATTTGAAAATCCTCTGTTGAACTCGCAAAATTTGCACTTAAGTTCGCAGAATTCTCAGTTAAGTCATCAAAATCATCAAAATAAAGCACTTGGCGATTATGCAAAATTGGCTGAGCAAAAAAATTCTGATTTTGATGTAAAGTGTGAACCTCTGTTTGAAAATGCAGTTTTTTTGGAAAATCCGCTTATTCCCGTAAGTTCTACAGAAATCCGCACAAGAATAAGTGAAGGCAAATCTTTTAAATATCTTGTTGAGAACAAAGTTTTTAAGTATATTAAGAAAAAAGGCTTTTATGATTCAAGAAAATAACTTAGTAAAAGATGTTGATTTAAATGCAAAAATTGATTTGTCGCCAGAAAATTCTGTTTTGGCTGAAAAAATCCGCAAAAAACTAGAAAAATCTGTAAAAATTAAGCGTTGTCAGCATTCGCAAAGAGTCGCAATAACTTCCTGGTTTATGGCTAAAATTTACAATGCTGATTCAGATAAGGCTTATATTGCCGGTTTGGCACACGATATATGTAAAGAGTTAAGTGATGAAAAGTTAATAAAACTCGCTTCAAAAGACGGACTCCAAATTTCTGATTTTGAACTTTCAAAACCAAGTCTTTTGCACGGAAGAGCGGCGGCTGTAAAATTGCAGGAAGATTTTGATGTTCACGATGAAGATATTTTGCAGGCAGTTGCATTTCATACTCTTGGCGGAAAAAATATGTGTTCGCTGGCTAAAATTGTGTTTTGTGCCGATAAAATCGAACCCGGGCGCCCTCAATCTTCTGTGGAATACAGAACAAATTTGTTCAGTAAAAATTTAAATGATTTGTGTTTGTCCGTTTTGATTGAAAATTTTGAATATTTAAAGGCAAAAGGAAAAACAATTTCTCCGGAAAATCAAGCGTTTTATGAAAGTTTGTGTTCCTAAAGTTTTGTGTTGCCGTTTGCTGATTTTATTGGTTTTAGTGATTTTAAAAATAAAAAAGTCGATTTGTTTGGTGGAAAAATGAAGAAATTTTCAAAAGTAAATAAGAGTGCGTTATTTTTAGTTCTTATATTTATAATTTTTATTGGCGTAGGATTGTTTTTGTTTTTTTCGTTAAATGTTGATCCAGTTGATGAAACTTTAAGAAACGAACCTATTATGAAAGTGCTTTTTGTAATTCATGATGATGAAAATAAATGTCTTGCAACCGATGTTCTTTTGTATAACACAAAATCTCAAAAATCATCTTTGTTTGATATTGTTGGAAACACCGGAAGCATTTTTAATTCAATCCAGAGAGTTGACCGAATTGATGCCGTTTATGCTGAAAAGGGAATTGAAGTTTACAAAAGCGAAATTGAAAATCTCATAAATCAAGAAATTCCGTTTACTATAGAAATTTCGCTGGAGCAGTTAGGAGTTTTAACTGATTTACTCGGCGGATTAAAAGTTTTCGTTCCGTCTCCTGTGGATTATACAAGTGAAGATGGAAAACGCTGGCTTTTACCAAGCGGGGCTGTTTCTCTGGATGGAGATAAAATTCAAACATTTGTAGAATATTTTCTGCCCGGTGAAAATTTCAACGACACTGAAGATCGTCTGCAAAACACTTTAATCGCCTTGCTTACGGGAATCAAAGATAATAAAAATACAATATTTTTAAAATCAAACTTTCCGTTTTTTGCGCAGCAATTTAAAGCAAATGTTGATAATGCCGGTTTAAAAAAAATCCTGATGAATTTGTCTAATATAGAAACTGAACGCCTTTCGCCCACTGCAATTACCGGAAATTATCGTGTGGTTGACGGGCAAACCTTGCTGTTTCCGTATTACAATGGTCAACTTATAAAAGAAGTTATTGCTCAGTCAATTACATCACTAATGAATGATGAATCTGTAATGCAAAACGGAGTTTATGTTCTTGAAATTTTAAATGGCACATCAAAACCTGGACTTGCAAAAAATACGTCTTTTTTGATGAAAAGTGTGGGCTACGATGTTCTTGAATATGGAAATGCTGACCGAACTGATTATGAACACACTTTGATTATAAATCATAACGCAAATTCTCAGGCAGTAAATGCACTTGCTGATTTTATAAGATGTAAAAATATTCGCAATGAAGAGTACAATCCAAATGATTTTTATAACAGCGATGTTGCTCGTGCTGATTTTACAATTATTTTGGGTGATGATTTTGATGGACGGCGAGTTGTTGGTGGTTATGAACCTCCGCCTCAAGAACTTGAACAGGAAGATTTTGAAAATTTAGAAAATTTAAGTTCTGAATAAATCGCTGAAGAAAAAAACTTTCTTTGATAAAATTTTATGGGAGAAATTTTATGGAAAAAACCGAAAAACAAAAAGCTTTAGAAATTGCACAACTTATGGAAGATGGAAAAGGTCAAAATGTAAAAGTTCTTGATATTTCTGAATTAAATAGTTGGACAGATTATTTTATAATAGTAACGATTACGAGTGGTGCTCATTGGCAGGGACTTTATAAAACTATAAAAGATTATGTAAAAGAAAACGATATGCAAATTCATTTAACAAATCAAAAAACTTCTCAAGGTGATGATTGGAATTTGATAGATATTGGAACTGTTGTAGTACATTTAATGAGCCAGGAAGCAAGAGATTTTTATGAATTAGAAAAACTCTGGCACGCTGGAATAGTTTTAAAATAATAAAAAGGGACTGTCTAAAAATTGCTTGTTGAACCTGTCAAAATGACCACTACGTTCTAAACTTCTTAGGCAGTCCGTTCTCCTGTTAATCTAAATCTGCTGGATCAGAATCTTCTTCAATTCTGTCATCGTCATCATAAAAATTGTCGTCAAAACCATGTCTTCGATTGTCATAGCCATCTTCTGGTTCTTGATCATCAAATGGTTCATCATAATCATCATCTGATTCTTCATCAATTGACTCTTCGAAACTGTCGTCAAAATCTTCATCAAATTCATCATCTTCAAAGTCGTCATAATCGTCATCTGAATTGTTTACATCTTCTGGATAATCATCATCGTATCCAAATGCTGCTGATAACGAAAAGTTATCTTCGCTATTTTCATCAAACATGGAGTCCCCTTACCAACAAAATCAGTCGGCTATAAAACTATAAATTACAGTGTTTTTAATGTCAATTCTTTTTTTTTAGATAAATTTATTTCTGAAATATTGACACTATTGCTAAAAAAAATGTAAAATACTTCGCGTATGTTAGAGAACGTAAAGACGTTTGCTCTTGCAAAGATAAACCTCGGTTTAAAAGTAAAAAAAGCAAGGTCTGATGGGTTCCACAACATTGCAAGTATTTTTTCAACTGTTAATCTTCGTGATGAAATTACGGTTTCTTTAACGGATGAAAATAATCATCAAATTCCAGATGAATGTTGCAAAGTTGATTGTAAAAGTGAAATTCAAGAGAATTTTGTTCTTCCGAATGAAAACACTTTTTCAAAAGCATACAAAGCTTTCTGCGTGCTTACCGGTAATAAAAAAGGTGTTTACGTAAAATTGAAAAAACGTATACCTATCGGAGGTGGATTGGGAGGCGGCTCTAGCGATGCTTCTTCTTTTATTCAATCCTTAAATTTATTATTTGGTACTCAGTTAGCAGAATCTGCACAAATGGAAATTGCAGGAAAAGTTGGTAGTGATTGCTTTTTCTTTACAAAATCATTTTTTGATTCAAAAACAGAAAATGGTTCTTATGCGGCTTTTGTTGAAGGTCGTGGAGAAAAAGTTTCAAAAATAGAAATGCGAAACGATTATTTTGTTTTGCTTTTAATTCCTGAAGTTTCTGTTTCTACAAAAATAGCTTATGATTTAGTGGATAAATATTATTCTTTAAATAAATCTGTATCTAAAGAGATTTTTGATAAAAATAATCCTGCAGATAAAGAAATGTTTGAAAATATATATAAAATGCCTATAAAAGATTGGAAAAGATTTGGTTTATCCAATGATTTTACTAATCCAATTATAGAAAATTATCCAAAAATAAAAGCTGCTCTTAATGCAATGTCATCGCTTGGAGCAGATTTTGTTGATATGTCTGGTTCTGGTTCAACAATATATGGAATATTCGAAAATCGGAAAAAGGCAATTACTGCAAAAAAATTGTTAGAGAATAACTGGAAGGTAATACTTGTTTAATAATTTATTTGGTAGTAATATAACAAATATCAAAAAAAGTATTTTCTAAATCTGGCTTTTGGAGGAACATCTATGCAGATTAGTGAAGTTAGAATTCGTAAGGTTGAAAGTGATGGAAAACTTAAAGCTTACGTTACTGTTACATTCGATAATTGTTTTGTTGTTCACAATGTAAAAATTATTGAAGGTAAGACAGGTCTTTTTATTGCTATGCCAAGTCGCAAGACTTCTAGTGGTGAATATAAAGACGTTGCACATCCAATTAGTCCTGAATTTCGCACAGAAATTCAAAATAAGATTTTGGATGAATATAATGCAGGTCATATTGAGGAAGGAAATTTTAGCGAAGAAGATTAGCAAAATTTTATTTTTTCTTCTTTTCAAAACTTTTTCTTTGTGATATAAATACTTTACGTTGCTAATAAGTTAACGTAAGGTTTTAATAAATTGGGACGTCGTCAAGTGGTAAGACAACGGCTTTTGGTGCCGTCATTCCGTAGGTTCGAATCCTGCCGTCCCAGATATAACTAAGTGGAATACAATTCTTACTTAAACTGTTCAAGTTAAATTTTTTTTGAGGAGTTCTATAAAATGGAACAATTTGTAATTAATGCGAATACTCGCAAAGAATCTGGAAAGAGTATTTCTAAAAAACTTCGCATACAAGGAAGAATCCCTGCTGTTGCATATAACGAAAAAGGTGAATCAGTTATGCTTGATATAGATGCAGCAGAGTTTTCAAAAGTATGGAGAACTATTACAAAAACAACACTTATTAACCTTAAAATTGACGGTCAAGACAATCAGGCTTATATAAAAGATACAGAATATGATATTAAAACTGACAAAAATCTTCATGCAGATTTTTACATTGTAAGTGGAACAAAACCTATAACATCAGTTTTAAAGATTCATTATACAGGAACTCCTGTTGGTGTTCTTAAAGGTGGCTTTATGGTAAAACATATTCCAAATGTTAAACTTAAGGCTCTTCCTCAGGATATGCCACAAACAGTTGTTGCAGATGTTTCTAAACTTGAAATTGGTGGAAAATTCTCAGTTTCTGATCTTAATCTTGGAGATAAAGTTACTGTTCTTACAAAGGCAAGTTCTTTGATTGTTTCTATTGCACCTCCTAAGAAATAATTATACTGATTTTTAACGTTAATGTGCCCTCTGTTTTCAGGGGGCTTTTTTTATGATTTTTGGTTTACAAATAAAAGTTTATGAATAAATGTGAATTTGAAGATAATGTAGAAAAATCACTTTGGGAAGCAAATATAGATTTGAGCAAAAATATTTGTTTGGGAATTGCTGTAAGTGGTGGCGCAGATTCAATTTCACTTTTACTGTCCTTGTATGAAATATCAAAAAATTTAAAAAATATTCAGTTAAAAGTTGTTACTGTAAATCACAACATCAGAAATGAAGAAGAAAGTGGCGGAGATGCTGTTTTTGTTGAAAATTTTTGTGCAAAGTTAAATTTAAAATGCATGCGATACGATTTGCCGCGAGGATTTGTTAAGGAACTTGCAAAAAATAAATCTTGTGGAATTGAAGATGCGGCCAGAAGATTGCGATATGAATGTTTTGAAAAATTTATTGAAGATGAAAAAGTGGATTATCTTTGTCTTGCACACAATTTAAATGACCAAACTGAAACTGTTTTAATGCGAATTTTTCAAGGTGGAAATTCTAAAGCCTTATCTGGAATTCCGGCAAAACGTGGAAAAATTTTGCGTCCGCTTTTAAATATTTCAAGGGCAGACATAGAAAATTATTTGCTGGAACAAAATGTAAATTGGAAAACTGACAATACGAATTTTGATAATTCGATGTTTCGAAATAAAATTAGAAATCTTGTGGTTCCGATTCTTGATGAAAATATTTTGACATGGAAAAAGGGAATTGTTTTAAGCGCAAAAAAACTTAAGGAAGAAGATTCTTTTATTGGAACTTATTGCGATGAAATTTTTTCTAAAATCTCAAAAATCAAAAAGGAATCTCTGCTTTACGAAAAAAAATCGTTTTTAAGTCAGCATAGAGCCGTTCAAATTAGATTGATTTATAAAGCCATAGAATTTATTGGTGCAAAAAAGCGCATCCCTTACCAATTTATTGAAGATTTCTTGCAGAAAATTTTAATGAATCATAATCAGCAGTTTACAGAAAATTGTGCTGATATAGAATTTTCTTGTACAGAAGATAATTTGATTTTTGGCAGAAAAAATAAAAGGGCGACAGAATCCGTTTTTTTTGTTACAATTTGGGAAGAAGGAAGTTTTTATATAGGAAGAGAAATTCTTTGTGTAAAGAAAATTGTAAAGGAAAAAACTTTGGGAATTGAGTTGGAATTTTTTAGAAAACTTGATGAAAGCGAAACAGAAGATGAACAAAAAAAATATTCTGTTTTTTTAGAAAATTTGAGATTTCCTTTTTCTTTCAGAAGTTTTCAAACTGGTGATAAAATTCTTGATAACAGCAAAAATTCAATGTGTCAGAAAAATCAAAAATCAACTTATAAAATGGTCGATAAAATTTTAGATGACTGGCAATGCGCTGAATATCGAAAAAAAATTCCTATAATTCAAGAACTTGCGCTTGATAATTTTTCTGGAAAACAAGAAATTTTATGTATTTGGGGCGAAATTTATGGTTTTAAAAATTGGATTGTAAAAAAATAAATCTTTAATACAAAAAT
>CAZDAY010000025.1:6177-12662 GCA_964503435.1 uncultured Treponema sp. | reverse complement strand
GTATATCAACTATCCAAAATGGATAAGTGCCGAAATTTTTCCAGGCGTTCCTTTTTTAGGTTTAATTCGCTGGTACGGACTTATGTACATTTTCGCTTTTGCAACCGCATATTTTATTCTCCGTAAGCAAATGAAAGAAGGTGCGCTGGATACTTTAGAACAAAAAACTACAAATGATGATATTTTTAGTTTTATTGCTTGCGGAATTATTTTTCTTCTGATTGGAGCAAGGATTTTTTCAACTTTAGTTTACGACACTTCTGGAATTTACCGCAGAAAACCCTGGCTGATTTTTTGGCCTTTTGACACAACAACGCATAAATTTGTTGGGCTTGCAGGAATGTCTTATCACGGCGGATTTATTGGTGGTTTAATCGGAATGATTATTTGGTGCATCTGGCACAAACGTCCGCTTTGGAAATGGATTGATGCAATGTGCGTGGCAATTCCTCTCGGCTACACTTTTGGTCGAATAGGAAACTTTATGAATGGCGAACTTTATGGCAGAATTACAACAATGCCTTGGGGTATGGTTTTTCCGCGTGCAGAACGTTTTAGTGCGTCTTTAACATGGGTTCAGGATTTTGCTGAAAAATGCGGAATGACTATTGCTGAAGGAACGCGACTTGTTAATCTTCCGCGACATCCAAGTCAACTGTACGAAGCGTTGTTTGAAGGGCTTTTACTTTGGCTTTTGCTGTGGCTTTTGCGTAAACATAAACCATTTGACGGATTTTTGGGTGCCTTATACACGATTGGTTATGGAACTGTGCGTTTTGTAATTGAATATTTTAGAGAACCAGATGCTGATTTAGGTTTCAGATTAAGCAAAGATGGAAGTGAGGCAATTTATACAAACACTTCACTTTTAAATATTTCAACCGGACAGATTTTTTGCTTTGTAATGATTGTTGGCGGTTTAGCATTAATGCTCAGTCTTTACTTTTGGGACAAAAAGAAAAAAAAGAATTCCAGTGAACAAATTAATCAAAATAATCAGAAAAAATCAAAACGCTAAAATAACACTTCAACTTAGCAAATAAAAAAAAATGCGGTTAACTGACAAAGTGCCAAATTAACCGCAAATTAGCCGTCTTTTCGAACGTTTGCTGAGTGTTTCTACATTGCGTATACTGAGCAACGCCAAAGTACAACAAGCATCTGTCGAAATGACCTCGCCGCTACATCAATGATGGAACAAACGAATTCCTGTAAACGCCATTACAATTCCGTACTTATCGCATGTTTGAATAACATTATCATCGCGAACAGAACCGCCTGGTTGGGCAATTACACTTACTCCAGAACGATGTGCCCTTTCAATATTATCACCAAACGGGAAAAACGCATCGCTTCCTAAAGCAACATCAGTATTTTTTGAAATCCATTCTTTGCGCTCTTCTTTAGTAAAAATTTCTGGCTTAACCTTAAAAAACTGCTGCCAAACGCCTTCCGCTAAAACATCTTCATAATCATCGCTTGTATAAACATCAATCGTATTATCGCGATCTGCTCTTTTTATATCATCACGGAACTGCAAATTCAAAACCTTAGGACTTTGACGCAACCACCACTTGTCAGCCTTATCGCCAGCCAAACGAGTACAATGAATACGACTTTGTTGCCCTGCACCAATTCCAATCGCCTGTCCATCTTTTACATAACAAACAGAATTTGACTGCGTGTATTTTAAAATAATTAAACTAATTAAAAGATTATCGCGCTCTTCCTTGCTAAGATTTTTTTTGCTTGTAACAATATTTTTTAAACATTCATCATCAAGTTTTATAAAATTATGACCCTGTTCAAATGTTACGCCAAAAACCTGTTTTCTTTCCAAATCAGCAGGAACATAATTTTCGTCGATTTTTAAAACACAATAATTGCCTTTTTTCTTCGCTTTTAAAATTTCCAGAGCATCATCGTCATAATCTGGAGCAATAATTCCGTCACTAACTTCTTTTTTGATTAACAAAGCAGTTGATTTATCACATTTGTCGCTTAAAGAAATAAAATCTCCAAAACTAGACATTCTATCTGCGCCACGAGCACGAGCATAAGCACAAGCCAAAGGACTTAATTCAACATTGTCAGTGTAATAAATTTGTTTGAGAGTATCAGAAAGCGGACGGCCAACAGCAGCGCCGGCAGGAGAAACATGTTTAAATGAAGTTGCGGCAGGTAAACCGGTTGCTTCTTTAAGTTCTTTAACCAACTGCCAACCATTAAGCGCATCAAGTAAGTTAATGTATCCTGGCTTACCATTTAAAACTGTAATTGGTAAGTCGCCGTCTTCCATGAAAACCCGGGCAGGTTTTTGATTAGGATTGCATCCATATTTTAACTGAAGTTCTTTCATGGAATTAAATCTTAGTAAAAAAACCATTTGTTTTCAAGATTTTTATTTTATTTGGATTTTTGGAGCGAATTCTAAAACTTCGGCCCATGTTCCGCCCTTCGCTATTCGCTCATCTCGGGCAAAAAAATCAAGTGTCAGTCCGTAAAAAAATTTGTCATCCTAAACTTGTTTTAGGATCTGTCACTAATAAAGTGCCATCTTTACCCGAGACTAAAGGGGCTACATATGGGGCTAAACTTTCTTGCAAGAAAAATTCGTCAACTTCTTGCGACCATCAGATTTTATCAAATCAGGCAAGTTAATCAAAAAACTCATCTACTTCTTTCATATCATCAAAAATAAAATCAGCACCACTTTCTTCAAATTCCTGTTTGCTTCCAAATCCCCAGAGAATTCCCATACATTTTATGCCTGCTTCGTGAGCACCAACAACATCATATTTTCTGTCGCCCACCAAAATACATTCTTCCGGATTTAATTTATTTTCTGAAATTACATAACGCACAACATCAACTTTTTCAATACGCGTTTTTTCGTCCATGGAACTTCCGCCAATAAAATCAAAAAGACCATCTATTTCAAAATGTTCCAAAATTTGTCGTGCAAAATGTTCTGGTTTACTCGTAGCCACAAAAATTCTATAAGATTTTTTCCGCAAACTCTTCAGTAAATCAACAAATCCGTCATAAATTTTACATTCAAAAACTCCGTAAGGTCTGTAATATTCTCGATATTTTTTTATAGCATTTCCAACTTCTGAATCTGGAAAACTTAAAATTTTAGAAAAAGTTTCTCTTAATGGCGGTCCAATTATTTTTCTGTAAATTGATTTATCAACGCTGATTCCATAAAAATCAAAAACGTATTCAAAAGATTTTATAACGCCTTCTGAAGAATCTGCTATTGTTCCATCAAAATCAAAAAAAATGTTTTTAAAGTTCTGCATATACTGATTTTATAGTGCCCAAATCAAAAATTCTAGTTTTTTGTTTTATGAAAACCATTTCATATATAAAAATCTTGTTATAAAAAGGTGATTTTTCGAAAAAAAACTTTGTAAATGCTTTTTCTTTACTATTTATTGATTATTAAGTATACTTTAGTTTATGGAAATTCAAACAGCACAGCAAGCCCAGCGTCTTTTTGAAGATTATAAAAATACAGAAGTAATTTTTACCAAAGATATAATAAAGGTTTTAAAGATGGATCCGCGCAAAATTTATATAAAAAGTGCAGGATCTCAATGGCCTTGTATAATAAATTCAACTTCTTTTTTACAAGCAAAAATTATTTTGGGCACAGCAGGCGGAGCATTTCAAGCGCTTTCTAAAAAAAATCCCGCGCCAATAAACTTAAGATTTAGTTTTTATCAGAATGACGGTCAGCTTTTGAATTTTTTTGTGTCTGGAAAAGTTGAAAAAATAAGTCCTTATATGAATAACAAAGATTTGGCAGTTATAACATTGCAATATACGCAAAGGCCGCCAGATGATCTTATTTTTATGATTGGACATCTTCTTGACGCAAATCAGAATTTTATAAGACGAAAAGAAGATCGCATTTTAATTACGCAAGATTCTTTACGCCGGTTAAATTTACAAAAAAAAGAAACAATTGTTATAATCCAAAATATTCCCCGACATTGCATTTTACAAGACATTTCTTTTGGTGGCGCAAAAGTTATTCTTTTGGGTTTAGCACAATTTCTAATGAACAAAGATGTTATTCTTAAACTCGAATTCAGAGACCCGGACGAAGAAATTGAAATAAAAGGAACTATTGTCGCAAGCGTTTTTGTGCAAGGACGAAAAGATATTTTTAGCGCAAGCATAAAATTTGACGAATCTTCTATCAGTCTTGCTTACAAACTCAGAATAAATCATTATTTGACCACAATGCGAAAAGATGAACTTAAACAAAATACTTTACGTCAGCAGGAAGTTGTTGAAGCAAATTCTCCACTTCAAAATAAACAAAATAATGAACAAACAACCGCTGTAAACCAAAATATTGCAAGTTCAACAAATCAAAAGTTAACAAATTCTTTAAATTCTGTTTCTGAAAATCAAATAAATTCAGCAAATTTATAAATAATCAAATCTGTAAATTTTTAAGGAATTATTATGAATCCAGCAAATCCTTTAAAGTCAATTTTTTATATTAAATTGCCAGAAAATTTTAAACTTTCAAATTCTCCAGTTCACATTGATCCAAAAATTCTTCTTCCAGTTCAAAAAAAAGATGGAGATACGAGCGATAGTTTTAATGTGGAAACACTTGCGCCAGAACAAATTCTTTCGGGACTTTTAACCGTTCTTGCTTACGATTCAAAAAATAAAGACGCACCTTATTACAGAAAAATTCTTGAAGAAGCACGTCCGGGAATTAAAAAAGAACTTGCCGAAGCAGCAATTTTAAAAGCAAAAAATGAAGATTGGGATTTAGCAGAAGAAATTTGGCTTGCGCTAAAAGGACTTTATCCGAACGACAGCGCAATTACGCTGAACATGGCACTTTTGTTTGATCAAAAAGCGGATTCTTACAGGCGAAGCGGTTTAACCGAAGATGCGGACGCTTACGACGAAAGTGCTTACCGTTATTACGCAGAAGCAATGGACAGCGAACCTCCTTTGCCAGACGCTTATTTTAATGCAGCATTTTTTAATCTTAAACGACGGGAATTTGGCGATGCAAAAGAGGACTTTGAAAATTATCTTGCGCTCACAGCAGATTTTTCTGACGAAGAATTGGGCGAAAATGGAATTTACAAAAAAGAACGTGCTCAAGAAATGATTAACAAAATTACTAACAGAAATCTTGAAGATTCACATTTTCATGATGCTTATATGTTGATTTCCAGCGGTCAAGAAGAAAAAGGATTGGAGGAAATTCAAAAATTTATTCGCGATAATCCAGCGGTTTGGAATGCATGGTTTTTGTTAGGCTGGGGATTACGCCGATTAAATAAATTTGAAGAAGCAAAACAAGCGTTTTTTAAAGCTAGGGAATGTGATGGTGGAGATGAAAATGCTGACACATTAAACGAACTTGCAATTTGTCAGATTGAAACCGGAGATTTTAAAGGCGCTAAAGAAAGTCTGGTTGATGCTTTAAATATTGACCCGGATAATACAAAAATAATCAGCAACATGGGATTTCTTGCACTTAGAGAAGGCGACAGTGAAGAAGCTTTGCGTTATTTTCAAACTGTTAACGAAATTGATCCAAGTGATAAAATTGCCCAGGAGCAAATTAAAGAACTTAAGGCTTTGCTTGGTTTTTAATAATTTTGATTTAAAAACTCAGAGAACTTAGCCATCTTGATCTCCTGTCAATAATAAGAATTTTCCCTTCGCGAAAATTCTCAAAATCATTGCAGTTTTAAGGCGACCTAGTCGAAACTTCGTTGCAAGTTCCGTGTCGCCATTTTTCTTGACAGAAAGAACGGGTCGAAGTTACAAAATTCGCTCCAAAATAAAAAATAAAACTTAAATTTGTTTCATCATATTTATCATTTCTATGGCACCAAGAGCACAATCATAACCTTTGTTTCCGGCTTTTGTACCTGCGCGCTCGATTGCCTGCTGAATTGTGTCTGTTGTTAAAATTCCAAACATAACCGGCAAACCAGAATTCAATTCAACTTGAGCAATTCCTTTTGAAACTTCTGCACAAACATAATCATAATGACTTGTACTTCCGCGGATAACTGCACCCAAACAAATAAGTGCATCGTACTTTCCGCTTTTTGCCATTTTTTGTGCGGCAACTGGAATTTCAAAACTTCCCGGAACCCAGCACAAATCAATGTCGCTGTCCGCAACATCGTGACGAATTAACGCATCGCGAGCACCTTCAATCAACTTTGAAACAATAAATTCGTTAAATCTGGATGCCACAATTCCGATTTTCATGCCATTTGCATTTGATAATTTTCCTTCGATAATGTTCATTTTTTTTCCTCCAAATATTTTTATTTAAGAATAATGTCATTCCGAATTTAGTTCGGAATCTGTAATTTTTTGATTTTATGTTTGTCGCCGGGGATTCCACTGCTTGCAGTTTAGTCCGGGAGATTCCGCTGCTTGCACAGAAAATTCTCTGTTTACCGCACAGAATTCCACTG
>CAZDAY010000025.1:0-6077 GCA_964503435.1 uncultured Treponema sp. | reverse complement strand
CAGTTTAGTCCACTGTTTACCGGGGATTCCGCTGCTTGCAGTAAAATCTTCTGTTCAGCCAAAATCCTCTGTTCATCGCACAAAATCAAACGCCTTCAAGAATATGCCCCATACGATGAGCCTTAGTTTTTAAATAAAACGCATCTTGCGGACGAATTCCCAAATCCAACGGAATTCTTTCTGTAATTTCAAGACCACATTCTTCGCTGTTTAAACCGTAAACTTTTTCAGGATTATTTGTCATCAGCCGAATTTTTGAAACACCCAAATCTTTTAAAATTTGAATTCCGCAATTATAATCACGAGCATCAACTGGTAGCCCCAGCGCAATATTTGCATCAACTGTGTCCAAACCGTCATCTTGCAAAGCGTAAGCCTTTATTTTGTTAAGCAAACCAATTCCTCTGCCTTCCTGTCGAAGATAAACCAAAACTCCGCGCCCTTCTTTTGCAATCATTTTCATAGCAGCCGCAAACTGATCGCCACAATCGCACTTTAAAGAACCAAACGCATCGCCTGTAATACATTCGCTGTGAACGCGACAAAGCACCGGATTTCCGTCATCAACTTTTCCCATAACGAGAGCACAATGTTCAATATTTGAACTAGAATCTTTGAATCCGTACAAAATAAAATTTCCATATTTGGTTGGCAATTTCGCAGCCGCAATTCTTTCAATAAATTTTTCGTGACTTCGCTTGTATTTTATTAAATCAGCAATGCAAATAAGTTTTAAATTCCATTTTTTTGCAAGTTCCTGAATTTCCGGAAGACGAGCCATTTGCCCATCATCACTCATAATTTCACAACACAAACCTGCTTCTTCCAGCCCGGCAAGCCTACACAAATCAACTGTTGCCTCAGTGTGCCCCTGCCTTACAAAAGTTCCTTCAGATTTCGCGATTAACGGAAACATGTGCCCCGGACGCCTAAAATCTTCTGGTTTTGTTTCTGGATTAACTAAAGCCATTGCAGTTAAGCTTCGGTCAAAAGCGCTAATTCCAGTGCTTGTTTTTACGTGATCAATGCTTACAGTAAAAGCCGTTTCGTGATTATCTGTATTTTCCGCAACCATTGGCGTTAAATAAAATTTTTTCGCAAGTTCCCTGCTAACCGGCATACAAATTAAACCGCGCGCATTTTTCGCCATAAAATTTACTGTTTCTGGAGTCGCAAAACGTGCAGCACAAATTAAATCGCCCTCGTTTTCCCGATTTTCATCGTCAGTAACCAAAATCATTTTTCCGTTTTTCAAATCTTCAAGCGCTTCTTGAATTGTATTAAAAATTTTTTCTTCAGCCATAAAGCCTCCTTTTTTTTATTTTTTTGAAGCATAAACCTCGCCAAACTTTCAGTTTTTTTGTGCTAAGATTTCGCCCTAAAAGTTTCCCGCTATTCGTGGTTCCGTTATCACTCCATTGCTTCGCAACTCGCTTCGCTCGCCACTACTATCGGGGCTAAGTCCTCTGTCTTTTTTATGCTAAGACTTATATTCAGTGAAAACTCGGAAAATTCGTCATAAAACTTTGCGTTGCTTCGTCCAAATTTTCAAAATCATCACCAAAATTTTCAATTTTACTTTCGCCAAATTTTCCACCAGAACTAAAACTTAAAAAATGTTCAACATATTTTCCAATTACATCACATTCAATATTCACCAAACTTCCAAAAGTTTTTTTAGAAAGATTTGTATTTTCCCAGGTATGAGGAATAACAGCGACGCTAAAAATATATTCATCGCCAGTTTTTAAAATATTTGCAACAGTCAAACTTATTCCATCAACACAAACAGAACCTTTTTCAATAATATAAAATCCAATTTTTTCATTCACAGAAATTTTTACATTTACAGCGTTTTCTTCTTTTTCAAAACTTAAAAATCTTCCAGTTCCGTCAATGTGACCGCTAACAATATGTCCGCCAAATCTTCCGTTTGCTTTCATTGCACGTTCAAGATTTACAATACCCCCATTTGTTAATTCACCAAGCGAAGTTCTTCTAAAAGTTTCTGGAGTTACGTCAGCACAAAATGAATTTTGCGTTTTTTCAGTTACAGTTAAACAAGTTCCGTTCACAGCCACGCTTTCGCCAAATTCAAGTTCCCGCGCAAAACTACAATTTATACAAAGCGTCAAAGATGATGTATTTCGCAAAATCGACTGAATATTTCCTAATTCTTCTACAATTCCTGTAAACATTTTTTATAAATCTCCTTTTTTTTATTTTTGGAGCGAATTTTCTTACAAAAGAAAAGGCTTTTCTGCCTTACATTCAACCAAACACTTAGCACAAAAAATATTTTAAAAGCACATCATCACCAAAAAATTCAATTTTAGGCTTAGAAAGTTTTATAGAATCTTTTGGAAAATCCACGCCTTTTTTCTGAACTGGCGAATGAAGTAAATTATCTTTATTTCCAAAAATTTGTGCGCCAACATAAACGTGAACTTCATTTACAAGATTTTTTTCAAAAAATAAACTGCCATTCAAAACGCCACCGCTTTCCACAAGAACGCTGTCAATTCCTTTCTGAGCAAGTTTTAAAAGTAAATCTTCAAGATTAAGTTCGCTCACATTTGAATTTTGCCCGAAACGTTCTTCAATTTGCAAAACACAAATTCCGCTTTTTTCAAGTTCCGCTTTTTTTAGTTCTTCTGATGACGATAAATTCTTTTTACACGCAACAATCACGGGAAAAATTTTCGCTGTTTTTACAATTTGGCTTTCCATTGGAATTTTTAAGGAAGAATCACAAATAATTCTTGTTGGCTGAAAATATTTCTGTTCACACAAAGAATTTTCTGCCGACGGAAATTTTTCTGTTTCTTGAACAAATTTCGCTGGTTCTTGCAGGGAATTTTCTGTTTGCTGAGAATTCTCGGTTTGCAGGGAATTTTCTGTCTGCCGCGAGAAATTTTCTGCCTTCATAAAATCTACTGTTCCATAAAAATCATTATCTAAGCGAACATTTAACAAAGGATTATCTTTTAAAACCGTATTTATTCCAGTCATAACGCCCATAACATTTGAGCGTGTTTTATGAACATTTTCGCGGGCAGCCTCTCCGGTAATCCACTTTGAATTTCCGTTAGCACAAGAAGTTTCGCCGTCAGCGCTCATTGCATATTTTACAATTACGTAAGGCGTTTTAAATTTTATAAAATGAAAAAAAATTCTGTTTATTTCGTCACATTCATCACGCAAAAAATCCTGAATAACATTTATTCCAGCGTCTTCAAGAATTTTTACACCTTTTCCGTTAACCAGAGGATTTGGATCTCTTGAACCAATCACAACATTTTTTATTCCACTTTCAATAATTGCCTGCGTACAAGGCGGTTGCTTTCCAAAATGACAGCAAGGTTCCAAAGTAACATAAATTGTGCCATCTTTCACATCAATTCCGTTATCAAATGCATTTTTTAGAGCATCGCGTTCTGCATGAAGATTTCCATAATTGTGATGATAACCAAGCGCCAGAATTTTTTCGCCAGATTTTACACTGCTTACAATTACAGCGCCAACTTGAGGATTTGGATGCGTCCAAGCACCAGCTTTTTTTGCCTGACTGATTGCCAAACGCATAAATTTTTCTTGCGGATTATAAGAATTATATGAATTATATTTTAAATTATTGTTTGATATCGAACTATTCACAAAAACAGTTTTATATCAAAGCATTTTTTAAGTCAATAAGAAACTTGTTATTATTCCGTTAAAAGAACTTTGTCACCAATATTTACATTTTGCTTTTTATACCAGCCCTGCGGAACTTCAAGCGCATAACGAACTGAACGTGAAGACGTTATAGACGCAAGTGAATAAGGCGTCATATCAAAAATATCAATAATTTTTCCATCGCTACTTATGTAGGCAATAGAAAGAGGATGCGGCGTATTTTTCATCCAAAAACTTAAAACTTGATCTTTTTCAAAAACAAAAAACATTCCTGTTCCGTCTGGAATTTTTTTCCGATTCATAAAACCATAATTTCGCTCTTCCGGCTTTACCGCAAGTTCCGCAACAAGGTCAACTTTACTTCCGTCAGATTTTAAAATACTCAAAGTCTTTTTTTCTAAGTTGAATTTTTTCGTTTGGCAAGATGAAAAACTTCCTAAAATCACAAAAATTGCTAAAAAAACTAAAAATTTTGCTGAATTTCGTTTCATATATTTTCCTTAAAAAACCGCCACTTCTTGCAATAAATGCCACTTTTTGTATTAAACTGCAACTTCTCGCCACAATCCACCGCCGGTCATTTTGTAAAATCTTAAGTTTCTGTAAACATTTGACACTTTCTTAGCAAAGCGCAAATTTTCAAAACAAACCGCTAGTAAAAAATTAACTGATATTTTCGCCATTAACATTCAGTTCAAAAAATCATCTCATAAACACAAAATCACAATTCATCAAGAAACATTTCGCGAGTCATTTCTTGTGCTGATTTTTCTACTAAAGATTTTTCCAAAAGTTCATCAAAAACATTTTTGTCCACATATTTTAAAGTCAGCGGACGTTCAAGCGACATAATTACAGAATCATTTTTCCATTCAGATTTTTCTGGATCTAAAGAATTTGGATTTCCATATTTCTGGCAAAGCGTTGAAAAAATTGAATAATGGTCTAATTTTTCTTGCTTTAAATTTAATGTGATTGTGTAAAGCCGACCTTCATAAAACTGAAACCAGCAACGGTCTAAAAAAGAGTATGGCGCTGTTCGAGAAGTGTCCGTTTCAATTAAACTCCGATTTTCTCCTGGAAGCAAAGAAACATCGCGGTCGCCTCTATAACCAAACTGGCTGTCTTTTCGCAAGGCATCTTTTACTTCTTCAACGCTCATTCCAAGTTGAATTTTTCTAAATCCGTTAGGGATTTCTTCTAATGCAAAACTTTGAAAAATAAAAATATTGAAAAATAAAATTGCTGAAATTATTTTAAATCGTTTCATTTGCTCTTTTGTTGTTTTGCTTTCGATAAAAAGCGGCTTGTTTTATAAGTTCAGGAACATCTGGAATTGTAATTTTTCCGTTAATGATTTTGATATTTTGATCCGTTTCAATAGCGTGTATTGCCTTTGTTCTGTCTTCATCTGGAATTCCACAAAGATTTATAAGTTCTAATGGACTTAAATCTGTTGGGTAAGCGACACCTTTTATAAAATTTGATTTTTTCTTTTCAATTTGGATTGAAATCATATCAATAAGTTTTTCGCGAGGTTCTTTGAGCCGCGTGTTTGCCAGTTGACGATGCATAGACCACAAACGATCCGCAAGCATATTTGTAAGTCGAGAAATCATTACTGGTTGAGTTGAAACCATTTGATTAAAGTTTGCGTGATTTACAACCATAAGAGTGCAAGGTTCTGCGGCAATGGCACTTGCTGAACGCGTTTTATTTTCCAGTAAAGCCATTTCACCAAACATATCGCCTTTTTTCAAAACCGCCAGAGTCACTTCCGAACCCTGAACAACCTTTGTAATCCTAACACTTCCATCTTGAATTATAAACATATCAGCACCAGCCTGACATTCACTAAAAATCATTGTGTCGCGCGGATATTTTCTGATGTGGTCTGCATTCGGTTCAAAATAAACCGCCCTGGATTTTGGTTTTAACGCAAGAAATCGACGTTTGGCTTTTTCAGCATTTTCACCACTCGGCCCAGTTTTTAAATATTGATAATAAGCATAAATTGCCACATCTAAATCACCTTGTTCATCGTAATAAGAAGCAACCGTAAAAATTCCTTCTGGAGAATCAGAAAGATTTTTTTTCAATGTGATTTTTGTAAGATTATCATTTAAACTGCGCATTTGTTGAGCAAAGGCACGAATTATTTTTAATGCAATCGGCGTATTTTTCATAATAAGTTCAGGATACTGTTCCTTTTGAACCATAATCGCAACAACATCAGTTAAGGCAACAACATTTTCAGTTTGACTATGCCCAGACATACAAGAAACTACGCCGACAAAATCTCCTGCCCCCAAAATATCACTAGTGTTTCTAGAAATTTGTGCTTCACTAAAACATCTAACTTTTCCGCTTTTTATAATAAAAAAATACGATCTAAAAGG
>CAZDAY010000024.1:7846-12730 GCA_964503435.1 uncultured Treponema sp. | reverse complement strand
TATTCTGCCCTTCGTCTTTTAAATTATTTTCCATGTGGAATGCTTGACGCAATGTATAATCTTTACCACCAACATCCTTTAAATAGATTATAAATGTATCATTTCCTCCAAGATATTGATCCCAATACCAAATATTAATTCCGTATGTAAGGGTATTCTCATTTACTGTAGCCGTTATATTATCTGCAGTGCCTGAACCACTTTTATTTGCAGCAAGAACGCTTTGAACAGTTGGGTGTGCTTGATCGCTTACCGCAGGAACATTTGTATCAAGTGCCAGAGCATATTGCTCTTCTGTCCATGAGAATTCAATTTTACATTGTGATGTTTTAAGCCAGGTAACTGTAATTTCCCAAGGCGAAGTCCCTGATACAGAAGATGCAAATACAGACTGAGCTTCTGCAAGAGCAGAAATTGCTGTAGAAATATCTTCTATATCTGCATTTGTACTGTTAAAAATATTTTGGGCTTCATCAATTGCAGTCTTAAAGATTGCTTTTGAGCCGTCTTGATACTGTCCAAGTTGTTCACCTTCTACTGCTGAGTCATGAAGAGTTAAGGCCTTTGTAATAGCTTTAGAAAGTTCATTTTTCTTTGCAACAAGAAGTTCGGCTTCTGTTTTATCTGCCTTGTAAGCATAGAAGTTGTCAAAGAAGAATTCAGAGGCAGTTTCTTCATCTATAGGATAGAACACAAAGGCATAAGCGTTATTCATAGGTTGTTTTTCATATATTTCGCTCCACTTGAAGTCAATGCTCCACCAGTTATCTGTTGTTTTTGTTCCAGAACCTACTTCTATAACTTCAATTTCATCTGTAATTGCCCCTGTTTCTGCAACGCGTACATCTGCAAAAACTTTGCCTGTTGTAGGATCAAATGAAAATGAAGGAAGTACCCTATTACCATTAATTTCTGTAGGTTCCCAAATTGCAATTCCAAAACGTACAATTTTGCTAGTAAAAAGTGATATGTGAAATTTGTTATTTTTTCCATCTACAGGAGATGCATTTTTTTCTTCTTTAAACTGTACGCTAAATGGAGAAGTTGCTTTTACATGTTTTACAGAAAGACTTGTTTCTGTAGTTTCATAATTTTCAAATATTGAATCTTCTGGCAATGGTAATTCTGGTAAACCATTAACATTTTGAGCAATCAAGCCATCTGTATTTGTAGAAGATGCAAAAAGCACATAGTCAGTGTTTTCAATAATTATATCCTTTGCCGGTGTAATTGCAGTTGGCTTACATGCGGCAATCGCTTCATTCAAAGTATTTGTTGCGTTATCTATTTCACTTTGTTTTGCATTTGCATTTGCATTAAGGTTTTCAGCAACGGTTTTTGCAGTTTCTACGGCAGTTTTGTTTGCAGTAAGATACTTCCCAATTTCAGTTACATCATCACTTATGTTTGTTCCGACTTCTGTAAGTTTTTCGGTTGCGGCTTTTATTGCACTCTGCAATTCTGTTTTATTAAGAACGCTTGTAAGTTTAATAGTTGCACTTTTTGCGTTATTTATTTTTGAAGTTGCTTTTACAATAACTGTTCCTGCAACATCACCAAGGCTTACAACTCCGTCTTCACTTACTTCAGCTTCCCCTTCTATTATTTCATATGTTACGCTATCATCGGCATCTTCTGGTTCTACTGTTACAGAAAGTGTTAAATTTGTTTTTGCAAAGCCCTCTGTTTTTGTGGCACTTATATTAACTTTATTTACAGGAATAAACACACTGATTTTCTGTGCTGCAGAAATATTGCTTTCGTCTGTTGATTTTGCGGTGATTGTTACGTTTCCTGCTGCTTTTGCGCTAACAGTTCCGTTTTCGTTTACTTCTGCAATGCTTGAATCTGAACTTTCCCAAATTAGCGTTTTTACACTTGCATCATCAGGAGTGATATTTGCTCCAAGATTTAAAATGTTGTCGGTTTCTTCTGTTTCATCATCATCATCTCGTGGAAGAAGAATTATTTCGTTATTTTCACTGTCAGTTTCAGTTTTTACATTTTCTGGTTTTGTGATTTTAATTTGACTTACAGGTTTTCGCACTGTAAAAGTAAGACTTGCTTCTTTTGTGTTTCCAGAGCGGTCTGTTGCAGTAGCATTTATTGTAACCTGTCCTGCGTTTTCTCCAAAAGTTACGGTGCCGTCATCCGCTATTTCTGCAATATCATCGCCTTGTGTTATGCTGAAAATAATTCCGTTTTCGCGAGAAAGTGTTGCATCTTCCGGAGTTTTGATTAGCGAAATTTTTGAAGTTTGATTTGTGAAAACTACATTTTCCGATTCAATTACAAGATTGCTTGCAGCAAGAGAAATTTCATTAAGGTCGATTTTTTCGCCTAGCACTTTTATTGTGTACTCCGCAGTTTTTCTTGTGTTCTGGTATCGGTCATTTGCAGTTACAATGATTTTTGCTTCGCCCTTTGCGTTTCCGGTAGCAAGATAATTTTCATCTTCATCCTTAGTAATGCTTAAAATGTTTGGGTCAGAAGATGTGATTTTAAATGTTTTGTCCGCAGCATCTTCTGGAAGCACTTTAATTGTTAAGGTTGTGCTTTCATCTTTTAGGATACTGTCTGAATATTTGCTTGTTATGTTTATGCTAGAAACATGTTTTGTTTTTGGAAGGACACGCACTGTAATTTCTGCGCTTACATTAGAACCGTCTTGTGCAAGTGCTTTTACAGTTGCAGTTCTTTCTTCTTCTGCATTTTCTGTGAATGTGTTTGCAGTTATTTTTCCGTCCTGACTTACGCTTAAAATGTCAGAATCACTTGTTTCCCAAACAATAGTTTTGTCGCTTGCGTTTTCTGGAAGAACTTGTGCCTGTAATGTGATAAAGTCTCCCTGTTCAACATAAGTACTTGAATTTTGTCCGTCAATGTCGGTAATTAAAATTTGTCCGACTTTTATTGATTGTGGGGCAGGTTCATCTGTTTTGCATGAAATGAAACTTGTTCCCAAAAGTAATACGCTCGCTGTAAAAATAGACGCAGAACGTATAATTGCATTGTGTTTTTTCATACACTTCTCCTTTTTTTAGTTTAAATTCAGTATCACACGGGTTTTTTTAGAAAAAAATGCGATGAATTTTATAAAAAGTGGAAAATTTTTTATTTTGTGATTTTGATTTTGTTGATGTGAGGGGATTTTTTTGTTAAGCAGAGAATTTTTTTGTTAAGCAGAGAATTTTTTTGTGCTAAGCGCCAGTTGATTGCCGCTGTCTAATACATTTAAAACATGACGGTCATTTAGAGAGCCTCAATGACCGTGTAGCCGAAGCATTATTCCTGGAATATGCCTAACTCGTAGAATGAATGGCCGTATTCTGTTGCGCGTGTTTTTCCGTAGAAGCGAACGTAGCGAGAGTTTTGCGTTAGTGTGAGCGCGTATGTTTCAAAATTGCCTGTGCAATCTTTTACTTGAATTGCAGTTTCCCAGGTACTTCCATCATCAGAAACTTCTATTAAAAACTCTGTGGAATATGCTGCTTCCCATTTTATGCGGATTGTGTTGAATTGAGTTTCTTCACCAAAATCAATACAAAGCCACTGATTATCTGCATGACTTGATTCCCAGCGTGTGTTAAAATTTGAATCGAAAGCCTTTGATGCACTGTTCGTTCCACTTTCTGAAGATGCACTGAACGCACTTGCAGCTAAATTTTTTGTTAGCGATGTTTGAAAATCATCTTCAGTTAAATCTGCTGTGCTTCTTGTATAAAAAGGAATTTTTTCTGTGCTGAATTTTTTTATTGCAGAAAGCAAAGAATTGTATGCATTTTTTAATTCACTTTCTGAAGAAGAATTTTGTTTGGAAAGGGCTTGCTCGTAGGATTGTCTTAACTCTTTCACGGCTTCTGATGAATATTGTCCTGGCTGACTTCCAGTTTGTGCATTGTCAAGAAGATTTTTTGCTTCGTCCAGAGCCTGTTTTAGAAGATTTTCACTTTTTATGTTTAAATATGATTGCCCAAGCGTTGTTAGCGTTCCGTCTGAATTTTTTGTTGAAAAAATAGAATTGAACGGAATGGAGTTAGTGTTTCCGTTTGCCATAAACCAGGCATATTTTTCAACTCCATCGTAAGAATCCATAAATTCAAGCTTTTCTGACATTGATAATGTTTGAGAAGCCATGCTTTCGTTTTGCCCGCCGTTATTGTATTCCCAGGCACAAAATTCTGTAAGCCAGATTTTTTTGTTGTATGCAGATTTTCCATTGTAATATTCTTTAAGGTAGTTTTCTTGTGCAACCGGCCAATTCATGTAGCAATGCAAACTGAAGTAGTCATAGCGAGGTGCTGTTTTGTATAGCGATTCGTATTCTTTAATGAATTCGTCCATCCACATTTTTGGAGTTGAATAAATTTTTCCGTCGCTTAATGTTTCATCAGAAAATTGTAATGCAGGTCCTACAAGTTCAAGATTGAATTCTTGTGCTATTTCTTCAAGATTTTTCCAGTCTGCTGCTGCGGCTGAAGGTGTAATTCCTGAACCGCCAACTCCTGCTCCAAGATTTGGTTCATTGTAGCCTAAAAGATATTTGCAGTTTGGATGGCTTTTATAATACGCCCTTAATTCTTTACGACTGTTTTCTGAACTAAGTCCCCACTGCATTGGAATAAATTCGATGCCGTATTTTGTAAAAAGTTCGTCCTCTGTTGTGCTAGGATGAGTTCCCCAATTATATACCCAGCTTACTGCTGATTTTGCAAGTACTTTAATTTCTGCTTCGTTAAGCGATTCGTAACACAATCCTCTTTTGTTTGCGGGATCTGATGTTTCGATTATGGGACCTTCAGTTTTTGAACTAGAGCCAGAATTTCCTGTGTTTGCGGGTTTTTGTGTTACTGAGGGATTTTGTGTGCCTTCATCAGGAAAGAA
>CAZDAY010000024.1:0-7746 GCA_964503435.1 uncultured Treponema sp. | reverse complement strand
TGTTTGCGGGTTTTTGTGTTACTGAGGGATTTTGTGTGCCTTCATCAGGAAAGAAAATACTGCACGAAGAAAATGCTGCGACTGTAAAAAGAGAAATTGTAAGAAGTGCCGGAAAAATTTGTTTGGGGAATTTCATTTTTTTACTCCTGTTCAAGTGTAAAAGAAATGTCTTTAACCTGATTTCCATTCTCATCATAAAAGGCTATATTTTCCATGTGCAGAACATTGTTTGTAGTTGTTGTTTCCCATGAAAGACGAAAAAGAATATTGCCTGCTTGTTCTGGTGTGACTTCAATTTCAATATGTTCACTTGTAGTTTTTGGAACAAATTTCTTTTCAACCTTATTATATACGTAAATAGTCATCTCTTTTATGTTTGCTTTTTCTGTCCAAATATCACATTCAAATTTTTTAATTTTTGATAAATCATAAGTACCATTTATGCCAGCTCCACTACTATCATAAGCACCAAATAATGGCATATATACTCCTGTTTCAGAACATGAAAAAGTTCCTGTCTCTAAGTCAATTACAGGAACTTTGCCCCAGCCCTCATTTGGTGCTAGTCCCCATACCTGAATTCCAGCAAAGGGAGCCCAGTCTTTCCAAAATTTGTCATTTGTGTTTCCGCCCTGAAATGATTCTTCGTTTCCGCCACTTCCATCATTATCTTTTGCAGGTTCAGAGTAGCCTTGCGAAAGTCTGTTGTCTGCATTAGAACCGTCGTTTGGGATTGCCGTAAAATTGCATGAGGATAGAAATCCTGTTATCAAAATAAGTGCTGAAAAAAATGCTCTTGTCTTTTTCATAAAATTACCTCCAGATGTACTGTTTTGAATTTGGTCATTGTTCTGTGATGTTGTTTTAAAGCCGACTTACAATGACCGTTTTATAAAAATCGAACTGTATTAAAATCCTAGACTTAAATATGTTGTGAGTTCAAAGTAGTTTGCTCCGTCCGGATTTTTTCTGTATGCGTAGGGCAGTGCATGGTATGAATCCTGACTGTACTTACCGAAACTTTTTCCTTCCACACGAATTCCAATTCTGTTGTTTGAATTAAGGAATGATGGTTTTTTGAATCCGTAAGCAACGTCAAGTGCGTATTGCCATGGGAATGTGTAGTTTTGATCTCTCATCCAGCTTTCGCTTCCCCAGCCGTTATAAAGAACGTTTCCTTTTGCAATCCATTTTTTGTATCTGACCGCAAGTGAAGCGCCCACAAATGTTATGTCGTTTGGATCGCCGTAGTATGCAACAAGAGGGGATTGATGTCCCATGTTTATTCCTGCAACAATTCGTAGAGAATTTGTTGGGTTTGCAACAAGATTTGTTCCTATTTGCCACAGATTTTTCTGTAAAGGAAGTGAGTTGTATGCTCTCCAAAAATCACCGCTGGTTTTAGTTCCGTCGTTTCGTGAAACTGTGCCACCGTTGTTGTCTTTGTATGGAAGAAGATCTGTTGCGCCTGCATAAAACTGATAAAGTCCGCTTACAGAGAATGCAATTTTTGCGTTTTCATTTTCGCTGTTGTCCCAGTTGTGAAACCATGTGCTGCCTTCCGGGTCGTAGGTTATAACTGCTTCGATTTCCATGCTCTGTCTGTTCCCCTGACCTACATAGAACGGATCTCCTGCAACAATGTTTCGGTTTCCTGTTGCTCCTTCAATTGGTGCCCGTAATCTGAACACTGGCTTAACTGAAATTGGACCGTAACCAAAATCACAGCCTGCCTGAATTTCTATTCTATTGCCACTTCCTGAATCACCTGTAAAAAATCCGCCTGTTATGGAAGAACCATTTGTGTCTGCTACAAGTCCGCGGTAAATTCCGTTTGCCCAAAGATATGTGTAAGGAATGAGTCCTGTTCCGATTTGTGCATAAGCGCCAAGAGTGTCAAGTAAAGTGATTTTTTTTGCTTCTCCTGATTTTGAAACATAAGATGCACCAAGTTTTTCTGACCCTGAATGAAGCAGTCCGACTTTTAAAGAAGCATAATCATTAAAGAAAAATTCTCCGTAAGCCGATGCCTTTCTTCCTGAACCGTATGCGTTGAACGGCGCAAGATTCATATTTTCGCTTTGTCCAAATTCTTCGCAGAACAGAACGCCCCAGTTAATCCAGGTGAGTGCCTTAATTCCAGTTCCAATTCCTTTGTAGTAGTTTGCAACAAACTGAGGTGCTGCACCGCCGTAAATTTCAGGACCTGCAATTATGCTTAATCCGTCAATCACATCTTTTCCTGTAAATTCAACTGCAATAGGAGCCTTTGAACCATAAGTGTCGTATCCTACAAGGTCGAAAGCATCTTTTGTAATGTTGAACACATCTCCTTTTCCAGCATAACCTGCATGTCCTGTGTGATAGTATCCTGCAAGATCAAAATATTTGTTTTCGTAAGAAAGATTTGCACTGTAGAAGTCAAAATTCTTTTCGTAGTCGTATACATTTTCTCCGTAAGGAACATCATCATAATACAATGACCAGTGGTCACGAAGCCTTGAAAATGGTTCACCGGTGAATGCTTTTACGCTTAGATTTCCACTAAGATTTTCAACCGGTTTAAATGCAATGCTTAAAGTTGATTCTGCCTGGAAGTTAGGTTTGTTTTCCATTTTTTTTGCATTGTACTTGCTGTCATCTGTGTCAAATCCTGAGTTTGCATAGCGGAATGCATCTTTCCAGTTTTTACCGTCTTTTATATCATCAAAAAGATAATTTAAAAATACTGGAGTAGTGAACTGCCCTGTTGTATTTAACGAAACTTGCGCCATATCTTTAATTTGCTTTAAATCTTCCCTAATTCCGTCTGCATTTCCTCGCGCAAGATAAGTGTCTTCCGGCAATTCTGCAAAGAATTTCTGCATTTCTTCATTTGTGGAATTGTAAAGTGAATGTTTCCAAAGGTCGCAGAAAAAATAATATGCTGCACGTGGAATACGTTTGTTCACTCCGTTAACTGTAATTTTACTTTGAGCACAAAGACCAAACCATTCTTCGTCCATGTTGTTTAAACCATCTTTGTAGTCAAGCGAGTATCCGGAATTTGCCCAGGTGCCCTTGTCGTTGTGGATATCCAAATCTTTCCACTGATAAATTTTCCACCATTCATCAACCCATTCAAAAAGAAAGGCTCCAAGTACGTTTTGATATCTTCCTTTTCCATACCCCTGCTGATAAACTTCTTCCCACTGACTTTTAAAATACTGAAGCTGCGCCCACTGATCTTCTTTGCCGCTGATTGCATTAAAAGCGTCTGCTCCACATTCAGTGAACACTACTGGTTTTCCAAGTTTTGTTGCGACATCATCGTAAAGTGAATCATAGAATTTCCAGCCGCGGTAAACATTACTTCCAAAAATATCCAGACTAGGACAGAGTTCTGCAATTAAATCTATGTACTGAACATCGCCGTTAACAATTCCCACTGGATGATTTGGGTCAACTTCGTGCATTGCCTGCATTGCTTCTTCAAACATGCTGTAAAGATATCTTGCTTTTGCTTTGTGCTGCTCGCCCACTGGAAGATTTTCAATTTCTGAACTTTGCCATTCAAGTCCGTAGTTAGATTCATTTCCGAGCATGTAAAAAAGAACGCCCGGGGTGTCTTTGTATTTAAGAGCCGTATTTTTTGCCATTTCTACAAGTACAGCACGTGTTTTAGGATCCTGATAGTCTGTGCGCGAATTCCATTTGCCGTTTACTGTAATTCCATAGCGCCCCATAAGATTGTTAATGAGCGTGTAAATTCCGTATTCTTCATAAATGTATTCAACCCACTCTGGAGGAATGTCATCAAAACTTCGGATTACATTCACGCCCATTGCTTTAAGAAGCGGCATATCTGTTTCAAGCGTTGCCATAATGAAACTTTTGTCTTGCCGCCACAAACTGTAATTGTAATCACTGCCAATCGGGTTGTTTGACCAGGTGATTCCCTTAACCTCAACTTCTTTATTTCCGTCTAAAAGCCGCCAGCCTTTATTATCCTGTTGAACCTTCACTTTTGCAAAACTGAAAGTTGAAAAGAAAATTGCCAGCGTAATAATCATAAGTTGTAATTTCTTCATTCTATACCTCCATTCAAAACTTACGTGTTTATTCTAAGTCCAGAACAAAGGCATTAACAGAAACCTTTTTTTGAAAAAAGTGTATTATTTTTTGATGATGACAGTTTTTTGCACTAATCGCAGTTGTTTTTCGGTGATTGCAGTTATTTCGAAATCATAACTTTCAAATCTCTCCGCTCTGCATAAATTTTTTAGGCGTGCTTCCTGTAATTTTTTTGAATATCTTTGCAAAATATTTTGTATCTTTAAATCCAACTTTTTCTGAAATTTCATAAACTTTGTAATATCCCTGCTTTAAGTAAGAACACGCATGTTCAATACGCACCTTGTTTACGTAATCCACAAATCCCATGCCTGTTTCACTGGAAAATCTACTTGAAAGATAACTCGGTGAAAGACCTAGTTTTGTGGCAACCAAAGAAAGCGGAATGTCTTCTGAATAATGATCATCAATATATTTAATTGCAGACCGTGAAATTTGTGTTGTTTGAGCATTGTCTTCTTCCGTAGAATTTTCATTTTGATTTTCATCACCAAGAAAACGATTCAGCATTTCTGCAAGTTCGCTCGCTTTTACGGGTTTCATAAGATATTCCTTTGCTCCGTAGTGCATTGCCTGCTGTGCATATTTAAATTCAGTGTAGCCGCTTAAAATTATAACCACTGGTTTAATCCCTGCATCACTTATAAGACGCATTACATCTATGCCCGTGTAGATTGGCATTTGTACATCAAGAATTACAATGTCTGGCGTATTTTTTGTGATAAGATCAACTGCCGTTGCTCCATCTCCTGCTTCAAAAATTTCTTTAACTTGCGGGCATCTCATTTTTATGTAGCGGGAAATGCTTTTTCGTACAAGTTCTTCATCATCTGCAATAAGAATTTTTTTTGCCATATATCACACTCTTTTAACTGGTATTTTTATGCGAACAGTTGTTCCCTTTCCAACTTTACTTTCTATATCTATTGAAGATTTTTCTTCGTAAAGCAGGTGAATTCTGTCAATGATATTTTTAATTGCATATCCGCCAACTCTGTCATGACCTTTTTTCGAATCCTCTGTAAAAACTTTGTTTATCTGTTCCTGCGTCATGCCTGTTCCGGAATCTTTTATTTCAAAAATCATCATATTGCCTTCAAGTTTTCCGCTTATGGAAAGATTACATTCTGATGTTTTGTTTGAAAATCCGTGTTCTATTGAATTTTCCACAAATGGCTGAAGAAGGAGTTTTGAAAATTTTTTATTTTTGATTTTTTTATCCAGTGTGATTGTGTATTGGAGTTTTGAACCAAAGCGCATTTTTTGAACTTCAAGATAACGTTCAATAAGTTCAAATTCATTTTCTACAAGTATTTCCTGTTTTCCATGGCTTAATACAAGTTGAAATAGACGCGAAAGTGAAAGTATGTTGTCAGCAAGTTCTTCATTATTTTGATTTATTGCTTGCCAGTAAAGTGAATTCAATGTGTTGTAAAGAAAGTGCGGATTTATTTGTGCCTGTAAACTAGCAAGTTCATTTTCCTTTTCTTTCATTTTGATAACATAGTTTTCGTTTATTAAAGAATTTATGTCTCCTACCATTTTGTTGAATGCCCGTGCAACATCACCAATTTCATCATCAGAAGTAATTTCCACGTGCTGGCTAAAATCGCCTTCTGCAAATTTTTGTATGCTTTCCGAAAGATTTATAAGTGGCTTTGTAATCAAGTGCGACATAATCAGAAGCAGAATATAAAGTGCAATAAGAAGTACCGCTAGTGCCAGAATGTAGATGAGTGTTATCTGAATGGCAAAAGTTCTATAACTTTTTGAAGGAATTACATTGCAAACTACAGAGCCATTTTCTTCTTTTAAACAGCATGTTACGTAATATCCGTCCAAAGAAAATGAAATAACGTCGTTGTTTTCAAAATAATCATCCTCATAAAAAGACTTGATGATATTTCGCTGAATGTAAATTTTTATATTATTCGGAACATTTCCTGTTTGCGAAAGTTCTTCTCCATACGAGTTAAAAATAACCCAGGAATCAGAAAATTCTGTGCTTGCGTTTTTGCATATTTCGCTGAATGTTTCTCTGTCAATTCCGATTGCAATAAAACACAGCGGCGTTCTTTCTTTTATGTCAAAAATTTCTCGGTAGAAAACTATTTTGTCTGTTCCGTTCACCTTGAAAGTTCCCCGTGTGTATTTCTGAACCGGACACCAATACATTCCATATTTTTTCTGCTGCGTAAAGCTGTATTCTTTTGACCTGCGAATTCGTTCTATGCTTGAATGATTTACGCTTCCGTCCATACCGCGCAAAAAGGGGAGTACTCCGTTTTCTGGATAAAGTGCAAATGTTTTTATGTTTCCGTTTAATGCAATCAAATTTTCCAGTGTTTCAAGCGGTGCTTCTTCAAACCACAGACGCGGATTTTTGTTGAGTTTTTCGATATCCTGCTCTAAAAGAATTTTTTTTATGTCGCTGTCTATGCTTATGTAAGTGGAAAGTTTTTTAATTTCATTCTGAACAAGTGCAATGCTCATGCTTACGCTTCGTGTGCTTGAAATTGACCGTGATTTTATGTCTTGGAGTTTTGATTTTACGGAATAAAAGAAAATGATTATTGTTGCCATAAGAACAACCGGCGCAAAAATCCTGAATCCGTATAAAATGTGTTTGGCTTTTATTCCATGCAGATGTTTTATTGCCTTCATTTAATACGAACTTTCCTTTTCCAGTATTTGAATGAATTCTTCTATTGTGATTTGGTTAACAGCGAGTTTTTGTATGTTTTTTTCGCATGTTTCTTTAAAAAGTGCATCGCCTCTGTCGTTTATGGGGCTTCCTGAAAGTTGTGTGTCGTTTCCTGCAATTTTTACAAGCTGTTTTATGCCGAACGGAATATCATCATTTAAGTATTCGCTTTCATCCTGCGCCGAAATTCCCACGCTTTGTTCCAGCCCAAGTTTTGAAAGATTTTCTTTGCGGAACATATAATTAAAAAAATCTAGCGCTTCTTTTTTGTGTTTGCTTCCTTCTGAAATTGCATACCCTCCGCCATACCAGCCAAGTATGCTGTTTTCATCTTTTACAGCGTTTGAAAGTGGCGGAAGTGTTGTAATTTTGATGCTTGATGTATCATCCCCCCCCCATAAGCCTTGCTCGCAAATATACTGGTTTCCCAGCTTCCTATGTAGTACATTGCAGTTTTTCCCGAAAGAAATAAATTTTTTGCAGTTCCATAGTCATCGCTTTCAAAGCCTTTCTGAAAAAGATTTCGTTTTGTTGCGCTAACAAAATATTCCAGTGCCTTTTTTATTCGCGGATCAGAAAAATCTTTTTTGCTGATTGCATTGTCCACTACAGTTTCATATTCGCTTCCCGTAAAAGAATAAAGAATGTCTGAGAAAAAAATCATCAGTGGCCAACCATCTCCACCAGCTATAGAAATTGGAGCGACCGCATGCGAGTTCACTTCATCAGCAAAAAGCAAAAGTTCATCCCAGGTTGTAGGAAGTTTCCATCTGTAGTCATAAAACATTTTTTCGTTGTAAAAGAGAAGGGCAATGTCTGTGTTGCGTGGAAGTCCGTAAAGTTTTCCGTTGTATGTAAAACCATCGAGTGAACCTGGAAAAAATCCGTAGTCTGCATAATCATCTTTGTTCAGTTCTGCAAGAATACCT
>CAZDAY010000023.1:0-13116 GCA_964503435.1 uncultured Treponema sp. | reverse complement strand
ACTTCTATAATCGAATAGTTTTAAACTTTTCAATTTAAGTTTTAAATTCTTTTTTATTTGCAGATTTTTTTTCATCACAAAAGTATAAAAAATCAAATTGAATTTTACAAGAAGAAGTTTTTTGCTTTTTGATGGCGAAAAAAATTTGCTGGTGAAAAAAAACGGATTTACACATTTGACTAAAAAATCAGATTTGCATTTTAATCAAAATAATTGCATACTTAAGTTTATGAAAATAATTGACATTGTAACTGGCGCTTCGAGTGGAATGGGAATATGCTTTGCAAAAGAACTTGCACGCGAATGTTTATGCGACGAAATTTGGATTATTGCCAGAAGAGCTGAACGTCTTGAAAAATTAAAAGAAGAAATTGATGCTGAAGGTTTGGAAAAATTAAATTCTGGGAAATTAAAAAATGCTAAGACAAATCAAAATAAAATTTGGCCTAAAATAAAAGTAATTCCTCTTGACATAAGTGGCGCAAAAGGTGCTTTGGAATTAAAAAAATATTTTGAGCAAGAAAAAGATTTTGAAATTTCAGTTCTTGTAAACAATGCCGGCTTTGGAACTTACGGTGAATTTGCAAATACTTCTACAAGCAGAGAAATGGAAATGATTGATTTGAATTGTACGGCTTTAACCGGAATTACAGGTTTTGCACTTCCCTACATGAAAAAAGGCGCGCGGATTATAAACACAGCATCTTTGGCATCTTTTAGTCCGCTTGGGAATTTTGCGGTTTACGGCGCATGCAAAGCTTACGTTTTAAGTTTTGGAATTGCACTTGCAGCAGAATTAAAACCTAAGGGCATTTCCGTAACTTCACTTTGTCCAGGTCCTGTCAGCACAGAATTTGCAAACGTTGCTTCAAATGGCGCAAGAAAAGAAGTAAGGCATGGACTTTCACCAGAAAAAACTGTAAGGCACGCCATAAAAGCAAGCCGAAAAGGAAGACTTTATTCAATGTACGCATTTAAATGGCGATTCAAAGCATTTATGACGCGTTTTTTAAGCAGACACATTATTGCATATTTTACATTTAAATATTGCAAAAGACCAAGCAATTAAATTTTTTATCTACAGCTCCTGAATCATAGTTAGACTTTGCGGATACTGAACAACGATGAAGTGCACCAATCGTTTATGGGAACGGATTTTTTAAAGATTAAAAAGGAAGTTTATAAAAATGCAAGATTCAACAAAAAATTCAACACAAAATTTTAATTTACTCACAGCAAGCGACGGCCTTTTTACAGATTTTTACGAACTTACAATGGCACAGGGGTATTGGAAGAAAAACATGAATCAAGACGTTGTTTTTGATGTGTTTTTCAGGCGGCATCCTTTTAATAACGGTTTTAGCGTTTTTGCAGGAATTGAAACTTTGCTGGACGCAATTACAAATTTTTCTTTTAGTGATGATGACATTGAATTTTTAAAATCACAAAAAATTTTTGAAAAGGACTTTCTTGATTATTTAAAAAACTTTCATTTTTCCGGCGAACTTTATGCTTTTGACGAAGGTTCAATCATTTTTCCACAAGAACCAATTATCAGAATTCATGCAAAATTAATTGAAGCACAAATTATTGAAGGAATTGTTTTAAATACAATAAATTTTCAAAGTCTTATCGCAACAAAAACTGCAAGAATTTGGCTCGCAAGCAAAAAAGGCAATATAATGGAATTTGGTTTAAGGAGGGCACAGGGAATTAACGGTTCGCTTTGTGCAACTAGAGCAGCGTTTATTGGAGGTGCATCAAGTACAAGCAACACTCTGGCAGCAAAAATTTTTGGCATTCCAGTTAGCGGAACAATGGCACATTCCTGGGTTATGTCTTTTCCAAGTGAATTAGAAGCGTTTGAAACATACTCAAAACTTTATCCAGAAAAATCAGTTTTTCTTATTGACACTTACGACACTTTAAAAAGCGGAATAAAAAATGCAATTAAAGCTGGTTCTAAACTTGTTGAGCAAGGTTATAATTTTGGCGTGCGTTTGGATTCTGGCGACATTGCATATCTTAGTGCAGAAGTTAGAAAGGAACTTGACAACGCTGGTTTTCCGCAAGCATTTATTTCGGCTTCAAATGAACTTTCTGAAGAAATTATTGAAACTCTTGTTCAGCAAAATGCTCCAATTTCAAGTTGGGGAGTTGGAACAAATTTGGTTACTGGCGGAAGTGAATCAAGTTTTTCTGGCGTTTATAAACTTGCAAGCCGCTACAATCCGCAAACTAAAGAAATGCAGCCAACTATGAAGTTCAGCGACAATCCTGCAAAAAATACAAATCCTGGAATAAAAAATGTTTTTCGCCTTTATGACTCGAACGGAATGGCAAGAGCAGATATTCTTTCTTTAAATAATGAAATTCTTGAAGAAAACAAAGAATATCGTTTTTATCACACAATGATTGATTACAGACAGTTCGTTTTTAAAGCTTCAAAAATAAAATCACTTTTAAAAAAGAAACTTGAAAATGGCAAACGCATTTCACCTCGTCTTCCAGAAAACGAGCAACTTAAATTAAGTAAAGAAAAAATGATTCAAGAACTAGAAACATTAGATCCGTCTTATAAAAGAATTTTAAATCCGCACATTTACAAAGTTTCAATTACAGAAAAATTAAAGGATTTAAAACTTTCGTTTATAAAAGCAAATCTTAAGTAAAAATTTAATTTTTGTTGTATTGCATTTTGTAAAAACCTTTTTTCGTTCTAAGCAATTCAAATTCACAGTTCGGAACATTTTCCAACATTCTTCGCAAATCGTTTATATAAGCGTAAAGTGATTTTGATTTATCTTGCGATGATTTTCCCCACATAAAATTTGAAAGTGTTTGTAATTCAATTTCTTCATCTAAGTGAGATAGAAAATATTCTAAAAGTTTGCAGCGAGATGAAGGCAGATTTTTTTCAGATTTTGATTTTATGTTTTTCAGAGAATTTAATTCAGATTCAGTTTTAAATTTATTTTCACCATTTAAATTTACTGATTTATAAAAATCACAAATTACAGAAATTTTTTTACTGACGTTTGGTAAAAGTAAAAAATCTTGCAGTTTAGTAAAAATTTCGCTTATTTCAACAAATCTTTCTTCGCTTATAAAATCTTTGTAGTAAAAATGATTTTTGCTAAGCCAATACGCCGCTCTTTGCTCAGGTTTCGGATAAGGGTCATTGTACAAACACAGCGGAAAGGCAACATTGTCACGAAGCAAAGCCAGATAAGGATTTATAGAATCCATTGGAAATAAACTGTAATCTGCAAAAATTAAAAAAATTTCATCCAAAGAATTTTCATTTATTTTTCTGATTGCAGCTTCATAAACAAACCTTGCAAATTCTGAAAGTTTTGTAAAAAATACAATTTCATATTTTTTATTGCATACAAAATCCACAAGTTCCAGAAGAATATTTTTTTGTTCATCTTTAGCAAAAACAATCACTTTCATTTTATTTCCTATTTTCTTTCAAGACTGGAATTTACAAAAAGTTCATCCTGATACCAGTCCAATCTTAAACTAAAATATTCATCTTTGTATCCATCGCAAGTTGCAAGAATTTTATAAACTGTTCCTGTGTGCAAATAACTTGGATCAAGTTCTTTTAAATTTTTCCATTCATTGCCAACTAAAATTTTAAATATTGCTTTTGAACTGATATCTTTTCCGTTTTCAGAATCAGTAGCACTTGTGTGAATTTTCATATTACGTTTTGCATTTTTCAAAAAATCCAATTCAATATTTTTGTTTTCTTTTCCAACCGAAAAACTTTGCCAGTAAACATAGGGGCCTTCTGCAATTTTTAATCTGTATTCGCCAGGTTTTAAATAAACGGATTTTATTACGTATTTTATATTCCGTTCATTATTTGATTTCTTTTTAGAAACGAAAAAAATTCTTCTGCTGCCTTTTACTTCTGGAATTTCCTGATTATCATTTTCAAAGAAAAACGCGCGGGCTGGCAAATCTGCATTTACGCTTGATGTTGAAGGAATTTCCAAACTTAAGGTTACCGGCGTAAACCATGGACGCAAAATTGTTCTGTAAAAAAATCCTTCATTCCATGCAAAAATCATTAAAAATGCAAAACATAAAATTCCAAAAAATATTAAAAATGCTTTTCTGGCAGGATGCTTTTTTGGCTGATACAAGGGCAATTTTATTTGCTTAGGCGAAAGTATTGATTTTGCAAGTCCCACACGAATTGTGTGCGTATCGTATTTTTTTAAATATCGCTTTATTTTTTTAATTACAGGTTCAATATTTTGATAGCGTTTTTCTGGATTTGGCTTCATCATTTTTTTTACAATTTGACGGGCAACAAAAGGAATGTTTTTATCCAATTTTTCTGGCGGAATATATTTTCCCTTTTTGATTTTTAAAATCGTTTCTGGTGCCATATCTCCTGAGTAAGGTTTTGAACCGGTTAGCATTTCATAAAGCATTACGCCCATAGAATAAATATCTGCTCGTTGATCAACTGAACGCGAATCTTCAAGCTGTTCCGGACTCATATACGCTGGCGTTCCTAAAGCAATGCCACTTTGAGTAATATCTTTTTGTGAATTTTGAAAATTTCCTGTATTTTTTAGTAAACTTTGATTTTCTTTTATTGAAGAAATATTATCTTCTTTTTCTTCTGATGCAATTCCAAAATCAGCAAGTTTAACTTCGGCTCGTTTTGAAATTAAAATGTTTCCCGGTTTTATGTCGCGATGAACAATATTTTTTGAATGAGCAACCTTTAATCCGTAGCAGGCATCTAAAAAAATTAAAAGTGCAAGTTGCGGTGGTAAAGAAATTTGTTTTTCAATCAGTTTATCTAAAGACATTCCGTCAACAAATTCAAGAACAATATAATCTGAACGTCCTTCTGTAAAATAATCAAACATTCTTACGATATAAGGACTTGAAAGATCCAAAAGAATTCTCGCTTCTCTTTTAAATCTTTCGCGGATTGTAGAATTTCCATTTTTTAAAATAAGTTTTTTTATAATTACTTCTCGCTTTAAAGAAGGATGAATTGCCTTGTAAACAGTTCCCATTCCACCAACAGCGACAACAGAAATAATTTTATACTTTCCAATCATTTCAACTTGCATAAACAAATTTTCTCCAGATTTTTTATCTTACAGATTCTCGTATCGAGTACGAGAATGACAGTTATTCAACGCTAAAAATATCACTTTCCAAATTTAAATTTTTTCCCGGAATGCAAAAGGCAATATTTTCCTGATTCGGATTATGAAACTGAATATAAGTGCCATTTTGTCTTAAATTATATTTTTCTTTTACAGGTCTGTGTCCGCCAAGATAAAAGAAATTTCGTTTTTTCGCATTTGGATTTAAATTTTTAAAAGTTTCCCAGCACGTATTTTCTTTAACGGCGTCGTTTGGAGTCCAAGTGAGTCCTTCTATTACATTTGGATTTTGAAAGCAATTTACAATTTGTTTACGATTATAAACTTCAAGAGGTTCAGCGTGGCTTATGCAGAAATTTTTAAACAAGGCAAAAACCGGAAGCGATTTTTCCCAAACAGAAATTAAATGAAGAACAGCATCGCCATAAACTTCCTGAAAAAATTTAAAACACATGTCTCCTTCCATAACAAATTTTCTAAAAGAAAAATTGCCATGAAAATTTTCATTAAGAACATTTTCATGATTGCCTTTTAAAAAATGAAAATCAGAAGTAAAAATATTTTTTAAAGACATTACAATCATCATCGTAGAAATATTTTCCTTCATTTCTTCTCGCATTGATTTTCCGTCGTAAAGTCCGTTTTGGTAATCTTTCCATGCATCTTTCCAGCGTTCCAATCCTCTTGATTCAGAATGAACTCCATCACCAACACAAATTATTTTTATTTCATTTTGATTTAATGCTTCAAGAACAGAAATTTCTTTTCCCAAATGATTTTTTAAATTAAAATCCAGCAAGTCAGTCAGAAATTCTGCACGTGCGTGAATGTCTGGAACCACAATTACAGGTTTTTGATAATCAGAAAAATCTAACAAACCGCCGGGGATTTTTTTTAAATTTTTTTGCCTGTACGATTCACTTTCATTTTCCAAAGAATTTATTGACTTATCCAGAAAATCCATATATTCAAATTCTTCCGGAAAATGAAAATCGTTAATATAAGAATTTATTTTTTCTCTGAAATTTTTTAATTCTTCTGAATTCAAAATCACAAAAACTTACCCCATTATTAAATTTGAAGAACCTACTGTAAGTTTATCTCCATGATTAAGTTTTACATATTTGTCTGAAGGAATTCGTCTTCCGTTAAGAAATGTTCCGTTTGTAGAATTTTCATCTTTTAGAAAATATGCATCGCGGATTTTTTGAATAATGCAATGGTGGCGACTCGCAAGTTTATTGTCGATTACAATGTTATTATCCTGATCGCGCCCGATTGTAATTTTTGCAACTAGCTGAATTCTTTTTTTGTTAAATACAAGGTAAGAAACCTGCTGGCTTTCTGCAATTTTATCCAAATGCTGGCCCAAAGGACTTGTATTTACGATTGTTGTGTCTGACATAAAATTCTCCTATAAAAAAGTTTAAATTTTTTCTTAACTTTATTCATTTTACTTTTTGATTTTTTTTAACATTTTTTGCAGACGACTTTTTTTTATTTTCTGGATTTAAGTTTTCTATAAAATTTTTTGAATCTCGTTTTATCTTTTCTTCAACATTTATGCGCATATATTTTGTAAAAAGTTTTAAAACATCATTTACAAGTTCTTTTGTGTCTTTATCAAGATTTTTTAAACCTTTTAAAACCTTGTATAAATTTTCCCACATATTATTCTGTAAAGACATTAGCGTTTTTGCGTTCGTGTCAAGCAGAAGTTTGAAAACTGTATCTATAAAAGTTTTTTTTGCTGACGGAGAAATATGAACAATCCATTCGTTTACTGCTCTGTGCAAAGATTTGCTGTCTTCCGTAACATCTGGAAGTTCATCAAAATGATTTGCAATTATTTGCCAGTTAAGCGGATCGTGTTCATAAATTCCCCTACCCGAACTTTGCAAAGCGGTATAAGGTCCATCGTGCCAGAAAAGTGCACCAACAATCGACAGACCTGGAACATAAGTTTTAATTTTGTCCTTTATTTTTTTGTATGATTCATCTGTAAAAAAAGATTGATAAAATCCAGGACCATCAAAATCGTAAACATATTTTATGCGTTTTTTAAATTTATCTTTTGCATTTTTTGCAGCATAAATTGCAAGATTTCCGCCCTTTGAATGACCGGCAACATATAAAGTCCCCTTGTTAAAACTTGCGGCTTCGTTAAAATATTCTACTGCATCCGCCTGCGACGGAACTTCGTCCATTATTGCAAGATTAAAATCTTCTTTCCAGCCAATAAGATTATTGTCAGTTCCTCTAAAAGTTATGCAAGTCCACTTAGCCTCTTTTGAAGTAAAAGTGATTGCGGCAAACTGTTCTTCTTTTTCAATATTAAGCCGATCCCAAAATCCGTTTACTTTTAATTGACCAAATCTTGTGGTTTTACCGGCAATTTCTAAAACTTCAACAGTATTTGGATCAACATTTTCAGTTTCACTTTTTCGAATTTCAAAATCCTTTGCATTAGCGAATAATTCCGCTGCCTTTTGCAATGTAATGTCCTGCTTGAAATTTTTATGAACAATATCAGAAAATCTTAAATAAGATAAAGTGCTTAAAATCAGAAAATCAACTTCGTTAATAGGACTTTTGTCAAAGCCAATATCTCCGCGCCATTTCATATAATCAATCATATTTGCCATAAAAATTCTCCAAAACTTTTTAAACATATTAGCATAAAAACATCAGATTGTGTTAGAATGATACGTATACTTTACAAAAAAAATTTTAAGGTGAAAAACATGGAAATTAAAGACTTAAAAAGAACACTTTCTTCGAACGAATATCCAGGACGAGGAATTATTATTGGACGCTCAAAAGATTCTAATTATGCCATTGCAGCGTATTGGATTATGGGACGAAGCGAAAACAGCCGCAATAGAATTTTTGTTCAGGAAGGTGAAAATTTAAAAACGCAGGCATTTGATCCTTCAAAATTAGTTGATCCGAGTTTAATAATTTATTCGCCGGTTAAGGTTTACGAAAATCATACAATTATAACAAATGGAGACCAAACAGATACAATTTATGATGGTTTAAAAAATGGAATTTCATTTGCTGATTCTTTGAAAAGCAGAAAATTTGAACCTGATTCTCCAAATTTTACTCCAAGAATTAGTGCTGATTTGCTGATTGAAAATAAAATTTATTCATTTAAACTTTCGATTTTAAAAAGTGATAATGGAAACGAAAATTCTTGCAACAGATTTACATTTGATTATGAAAATCCACAGGCAGGAATTGGAAGATTTATTCACACTTACCAAGGAAATGGAAATCCACTTCCAAGTTTTGAAGGTGAACCAGAAGTTTTAAATCTTAATGGAAATATTGATGAATTGAGTGCTGATATTTGGAATTCTTTAAATGAATCAAATAAGGTTTCGCTTTTTGTTCGGTTTATTGATATAAATACAGGAAAATCTGAAACTAGAATTTTCAACAAAAACGAAAAATGATTTTGTTTTAACCGTCAGTTTTTTTTAATTGGCGGTTTATTTTTTTTATAAACATTAAAAACTAAAACTTAACCGCTAATTTTTTTGCTGGCGGTTTATTTTTTTAATTTTCCGTTTTTTAACATAAGTAATGCCTTTCTAAAAGCGGAATTTTCCTTTCGTAATTCCCGAGAACCGCGAGTTATATTACACAAAGACATTCTGTATTTTTTTGCAATTTCTCTTTGAGTTGTTCCAGAATCAAGTTCCTTTACTAAACACCATCTCTTTGAAAAATCTTTTAATTCTGGTTTTGTAAAAAGGCAGGAAAAAAAATCAAAAACATCCTGACTGTTGTCCATTGCCGTTAAAATTTCGCAAATTTCCCATAAAGACTGATTATAAAATTCTTCCTGTTGAATTTGGGAATTTATTTCAGAATCAGTTGAAGTATTTTCTGTTTTTGAAGCAGCCATATTTCCTCTCAATTTTGTTTCTTCTTATAATAACACATAAATTTTTCTGGTGCAATGAAAGTAAATTTTTTTGCAAGGAAAAACAGCAAGACGTGCCACAATCCAGAAAAATTTGCTCTTAAAACAGGAAAATAAGACTTAAACAAAATCAAAATAAATAAAAAAAATCACTTGACCTATGCAGCAAATTTTATCAGAATTCACAAAATAGTTTTTACATTTAATCTTAAGGATGCAGATTTTAAATAAAATTCCAAAAATCAACAGAGACAGGAGAATGTTATGTCTACCCCACTTGAAGACTACGTTAAAGAATGTAATGGAAACTTGAATCCGGCAATGACCGCTTATGTTGCAAACTTGCAAATGGTTTCAAAAGTTGCGCCAGATATTGCTGCGGATATTGTTAGGGAACTTGAAAATCAGAGAAATCACTTGAAACTTGTTGCGAGTGAAAATTATTGTTCGCTTAGCACACAACTTGCAATGGGAAATCTTCTTACGGACAAATATGCTGAAGGTTATCCAGAACATCGTTATTATGGCGGTTGTGTAAATATTGATGCGGTGGAAAATACGGCGGCGCACGAAGCAGAAGAATTGTTTGGTGCAGATTACGCTTATGTTCAGCCACATTCTGGGGCAGATGCGAATTTGGTTGCTTACTGGGCAATTCTTTCTAAAACTGTTGAAACTCCAACTCTGGAAGAACTTGGTGTTAAGTCTTTAAATGATTTGAATGCAGAACAGTTTGATTCTCTTCGCAAAAAATTTGGAAATCAGCGTCTTATGGGACTTGATTATTCTTGCGGCGGACATTTGACTCACGGATACAAAATGAATGTTTCGGCTCGTATGTTTGAAAGTCATCCTTATGGAGTGGACAGGGAAACTGGACTTTTGGATTATGATGCGATTGAAAAGCAGGCGATGGAAGTAAAGCCACTTATTTTGCTTGCGGGTTTTAGTGCTTATCCTAGAAAAATAAATTTCAGGCGTTTCCGGGAAATTGCTGATAAATGTGGAGCAGTTTTAATGGTTGACATGGCGCATTTTGCTGGTCTTGTTGCGGGAAAGGTTCTTACTGATGATTATGATCCAGTGAAATGGGCGGATATTGTTACAAGTACAACTCATAAAACTTTACGTGGACCTCGCGGTGCACTTATTCTTTGTAAAAAAGAATTTGCTGATTATGTGAACAAGGGTTGTCCAATGGTTTTAGGCGGACCTTTGGGACATGTTATGGCGGCAAAGGCAGTTGCACTTAAGGAAGCAAGAACAAAATCTTATCAGGAATATGCTCAAAATGTTGTGAAAAATGCTCAGGTTCTTGCAGAAAGCTGTAAATCTTATGGAATGCCACTTCAAACTGGCGGAACTGAAAATCATCTTATGCTGGTTGATGTTACAGTTTACGGTTTAACTGGAAAACAGGCAGAAGCGGCACTTTTTGCTTGCGGAGTTACAGCAAATGCAAACGCTCTTCCTTACGACAAAAACGGCGCCTGGTGGACTTCTGGAATTAGAATTGGCACGCCTGGTCTTACAACACTCGGAATGGACACAGAGGATATGAAAGAAGTTGCTTCAATAATCGATTTTGTTTTAAGAGGAACAAAGCCTGGCATTACAAAAGATGGAAAAAAAGCAAAGGGAAAAATTGAACTTGATCCCGAAGTTGAAGTAAAAGCAAAAGAAAGAGTTAAAGCACTGCTTTCAAAACACGTTCTTTACCCGGAATTAGATTTGGAATTTCTTAAAAAAGAATTTGTAAAATAAGTTAGTTTTAATTGTCATATAGCTATGAACTTGATTCAAGAACTGTTGATTTTACAGATTTTGAAACTAGTTCAGCATGACAGTTTCCCGTGTAAAGCGAACTGACTGAAAAAGTCCAATTTTATGTCATTGTGGGACTCGCTTGTTGAGCCTATCAAAATATGATTCAACAATTTAATTCTTTATAATACATAGAATTAAGCATAAATGGATAGGGCTGCCCAACAAGTTAAAAACATAACGGTCATTGAGTATTTCGACCTTGCGGATACTGAGCAAAGCCGAAGTGCAAGCACCGGTTTTTATTCTTTTTAGACAGCCCATAACACTTTTTCAGTAACCTCGTGTCAAGCACGGGAATAAGTGTTGCTTTAAAAATTCAAGCAGTTGCCAAAAAATCCGCTGGCAGAAACGCTTTCGCCATTCGACAAAAGATGATTTACATCGCCCAAAGATTGAATTCGCCAGACAAGTTCACCGGGAAGCCTTTCTTGCGCACCAAGAATTGTAACTGAACTAGGAGCAACAAAAAATCCCTGCCACAGTTGAACCGGACTAATCTTGAGCAAATGTGAAATCATCACAAACATAACGCCCAAATGGCAAACAAAAATTAAATTTCTGTCGTCCAAATCTTTTTGATTTTGCTGCAAGTGCGTATCAATTTCTGATTCTTCCTTAGACAAATGCGGAAAACAATTATAAATTGGAGTGGAATTTTCCAGACGATTATAATCATAACTTTCAAGAATTTTATCCAAACCAGAACAAACTTCTTTGTAATACGATTCAATGTTTGCGTCTTTTAGCAACTTACTTTTATAAAACTGATTTGAATCAAAAAATTTTTTTTCACCAAAATAATCGTACGGAAGCCAATCCCATGAAATTCTTTGTTTGCCAGTTTTTCGCTCTTTCACAGGATAACTGAATTCTCTAAGCCAGTTTTTTACAGAAACTTTTTCTGATGATGATGTCAAATTTAAATTTTTCAAAACTTCGTCTGCGGTTTTTTGTGCACGTCCCATTGGCGAAACATAAATGTGTTCAATATTTTTCCATGCAGAAACTCTTTTTCCCAAAAGTTCTGCTTCTCTAAAACCTTTTTCGGTTAAAGAATCATTTTTGTAATCGGGATCAGCATGCCGAATAAAAATTAAATGCATAAATTGTCTCCATAATAAAACTGATGATTTATAAAACTGATGATTTTCCCCTGCTCAAATTTTTTACCAGCAAAGAAAATTCTTCTTTTTGACTTGCCCAAATTTTCCCGCTTAATTTTACATTGCTGGAAAAATCTTCACTTAATTGTGAAATATTAAACTTTGAAAAATGCCTTTTAATTTCTTCATAAACCGAATAATCCGCAGCAAAACTAAAATCCAACTTTTTTACAAGTTCTTCTGTTTTACAAAGTAAAAGAAGTGCTTTAATTCCATCGCCGTAAGCACGAACCAAACCGCCAGTTCCTAGCAAAGTTCCGCCAAAATAACGCGTTATTGTTACAAGAATATTTGTAATTCCGCTGCCCTTTAAAACGTCAAGCATTGGACGACCGGCAGTTCCGCCAGGCTCTCCGTCATCGCTCATTCCGTTAAATTCTCCGTTTTCGCCAGCCACAAAGGCATGACAAACATGAGATGAGTCAAAATATTTTTTCTTTTGCTGCTGGATTTTTTCACGTGCTTCAAGTGGAGATAAAACGCAAAACGCTTCTGCAATAAACCGAGAATTTTTTATTATTTGCGTATTTTTTTGATATTCAAGCAAAATTTTCATAAATCAGATTTGTCTTTTTCTGCTGATTTTTTTGATTTCGCGGATTTTACAGAAGATTTTTCTGTTTTGCCAGAAAGTTTTGTTGTACTAACAGAAGATTTTTCTGTTTTGCCAGAAAGTTTTGTTGTACTAACAGAAATTTTTTCTGTTTTGCCAGAAGATTCTAGTGCGTTAACAGAAGATTTTTCTGTTTTGCCAGAGGACTCCGCCGTGCTAACAGAAAACTTTTCTGCGTCATCAGAATCATCAATAAAAATTTCTGTGCTTCCATCGTGAGAGTTTACATCATCATCAACAATAATTTTAAGCGAATGTGCTTTTATTAAATCGTTCACACTTAAAAGCGAATAATAATAAATCGGAATGCTAGAATAAATTTTTGCAAGAATCGTAAATTCTTCAATAAAAACAAGAAAATTCAAAAGTGCAGAAAGCAATTCTAGTTTTTCTGAAATATTTTGTTGAAGCGCAAATTGAATTACATAGCAC
>CAZDAY010000022.1:0-13372 GCA_964503435.1 uncultured Treponema sp. | reverse complement strand
TTATAATATATAATAATTGCATTATGACTTTTAGAAAAAAAGTTTTAAACAAAAAGTTTTTATTTTCTCTTTTTACGCTTGCTTTTTTTTGCGGAATTACGAATGCAGAAACATTTCGTGTTAAAGCGACAAATATTTTAAATCTTCCTTCAGTTTACGAAAAAAATTCAGTAAAGTGCGGCGTTAATGAAGCAGTTGCTATAAAACTTCCGAACGATTTAACTTTTATTCAGGGACTTGAAATTTCTATAAAAGTTCCACAAATTGTTACGCGATGGACAAATTCAGTTTCATGGGGCGTTTTTGATAAAATTTCACCAATCCCGTCAGAAAAACAAATTGATTATTCTGCAAACAGAATTGCTTTTGGCGTTTTCGAAATGAATCACAGCCTTAATTTAAAACTTCCAGTTTCCAAAGACAATAATATAAAAAAAGATGCGTATTCGCTTTTGCTTGAAGATTTGCCAGAACTTTCGATTGATTCGCAGGGAAATGCATGGATTTTTTTAAGAATGCAACTTGTAATGAAGGGCACAGATGATGAACTTTTAGATTCGCAGTTTGAAGTTAGCGCCCGCCCTATTTTGCGCGACAAGGGATTTTTAAAAATCAACACAATAATTCCAAAAAATTCCAAAATGCAAAAAGTTAATTTTCAGATTGACGGAAAAAATTACGAACTTAATGAAGAGCCAATTCTTTTGCAGACCGGAAGTCATTTGCTTAGTTTTCAAAGTGAATTTTATAGAAATGAATTGCGTTCAGTTACAGTTGAACAGGCGAAAACTGTTGTTTTAAATTTAGAACTTCATGATATTACGCCAGCCATTAGAATTGCCGCTCCAGAAGGAACAAAAATTTTTATTGATGAAAATGAAATTGAAAATACAAGCAGTTTTATTTCGATTGCGGCAGGAGATCATATAATCAAATTTATTATTGGCAACTATGAAATTACAAAGGCTTTAACCACAGTTAACGGCAAAAATTACAACATCAACTTAAATTTAGACGCAATTATTACCGAAGAAAATTAGTTTTTTTTCGTTCTCTAACATTCTTATCATTCCAGTGCGTTGCTTAAGCAATGTCGAAATCTCTAGGTTGAGCAACGTCGAAGTGCAACAACAGTGTCCGATAATGACAATTAAAGATTTCATTATAATTTATAAAATTTTATTCAAGAAATGACATTTTTCTCCGATATATATATTATCAGACGCTCAATTTTATCCCCTCCCACCCATTGACGTCTGATAGCCTAAGGGCGTGGCCGGTGTAACAGCCGGCTATTATTTTTTAATATTGCAACAAGCCGGTTTTTTAACTAAAATAATCTGATATGGGAAAAAAGAAAGTTTGGCCCTTTGTGCTTACAGGGCTTTTGCTATTCAATGCAATACTTTTTGGTGCGCTTTTAGGTGCCGCACTTGCAATGACATACAACACAGAAAATATAGAAAATTTTACAGAATTTGAAACGGCTCTTCCAACGCGGCTTCTTGATGTAAATGGCGAACTTATTACAGAATTTGCCAGTGATGAAAAACGCGAAATCATTGCTATAAAAAAACTTCCACAAAAAATGATTGATGCCTTACTTACGCGCGAAGACAGAATTTTTTACAGCCATCACGGATTTAGTGCTAAGGCTTTAACACGTGCAGTTCTTGGTGTTTTAACAAGGCGCTCTTTGGGCGGCGGTTCAACCTTAACACAACAAATTGCCGGTTCTCTTTACTGCGACAGAAGCGATTATTCAGTTAAGCGAAAACTCAAAGAATTGTGGTGGGCAATTCAAATGGAAAGGCGCTACTCAAAAGATGAAATTCTTGAACTTTATCTGAACAAAATTTATTTTGGTGGCGGAACTTACGGCGTAAATGCGGCAAGTAAATATTATTTTGGTCACGGTGCAACAGAAATTACAGCGGCAGAAGCAGCAATTCTTGTAATCCAGCTTTCAAATCCTGCTTATTACAATCCGTTTGAAAATCCAAACAGAGCAATGGCTCGCCAACAAGACGTTTTAAACGCAATGGTTGATTCCGCTTATCTTACAAAAGAAGAAGCAAATGCTAGTTTTGAAGAATATTGGGCAAATTTTGATTTTACAAGAACATCATCTTCGGCTTATGCAATGCGAAACGACGAAGCACCATGGTTTAGTGAATATGTGCGCCGTTCTTTGAGCGATATGCTTTACGGAACAGAAGATATTTATACTGGCGGTTTTACAGTAAACACAACGCTTAATCTTTCGCATCAAAAGGTTGCTGACGAAGTTATGAGCAATTACTTGAGGTTTGCAAACAGAACTTATCAAAGGACGATGGACAGTCACGAAAAAGATGCATTTAAAACATATATTCCGCTTTCAGAAATGGTAAGTCTTGTTTTTAATCTTCCAAGTTTAAAAGTTAGCGAAGCCAGGGCAGAAGTTCTTGCAATAAGTGAATATAGGAAAACCATAAATCCAATTATTGATGTAATTTCTTTGATGAGCGGAATGGAAGCTTTAAAAACCGGAATTGTAAACAAGGGAAACAGCCTTATCAAACAGCAATCAGAAAAAACTACAATCGAAGGCACAATGATTGCTCTTGAAAATTCCACTGGTTATATAGACGCTTTGGTCGGCGGTTCAAAATATGATTCTGAAAATCAATTTATTCGGGCAATTCAAGCACGGCTGCAGCCAGGTTCAACTTTTAAACCGCTTTATTATTCATCAGCAATAGATTCAAAGCAGTTCACCATGACAACAATTATAAGCGACACACCGGTTGTTTTCACAAAGGAAGACGGAACGCCTTATATGCCGCGAGATTTTAAAGATCAAATGGAAGGTGATGTTGAACTTTGGTACGCACTTGCACATTCAATGAATATTCCTTCGCTAAAAATTCTTGATGGAATTGGATTTAATGCTGCCATTCAGCGTTCGTCGGCATTACTGGGAATTCCTCAAAATGAATTGCAGGCACGCCACTTTGAACCAGTTTATCCGCTGGGATTAGGAGTTTGTTCTGTGCGCCCGGTTGAACTTGCAAAAGCCTTTGCTACATTTGCGAACAATGGAAAAGAAGTTGTACCTATTGCAATTCGAAATGTTGAAGATAAAAACGGGAACATAATTCTTAATCCAGAAAAAGATTTGCGTTCTCAGCAGCAGTCAAAAGGTAAAAATGCTCAAATTATCAGCGAAGAAACCGCATTTATTATGCAAGAACTTCTCAAAAAAACTGTTGAAAGCGGAACTTTGCGTTATGGTCTTGACTGGGATTCTACAAGATGGACAATAGGCGAACGGAAAGGTAAAGGAAATAAACTTGCCTACACAAATGAAAATGGCAGAAAATTTATTATGCCGGCAGCAGGAAAAACTGGAACTACGCAGAACTGGGCGGACGCATGGACTGTTGGTTTTACGCCATATTACACAGCAGCATTTTGGTTTGGATTTGACAAGCCAGGTCAATCTTTGGGCTTAAAACTTACGGGTTCTACTCTTGCTGGCGTTGCCTGGGGCGATTTTATGCACGAAGCGAATTTAGGAAAGCCTTACAAAGAATTTAATACAAAGCCAGACGGACTTGTGGAACTTGAAGTTTGCTCAATCAGCGGTGGTTTGTATCAGGAAGAATGTGGAGAGAACAAAATCACTGCGTATTATTATCCTGGAACTGAACCAGTTGAACCTTGTGTAAAACATTCGGCAAATAACACAAGCGTAAATTTGGGAATTTATCGTTTGCAGCAAGCAAGAATGATGTCCGGGCTGAATTTTAATTTGGAAGATGAAAGTCCTTTGTCCATAAATCTTGATTTTTTAAATAGCAAAGAAAAAATTGACGAAAATGATGAATATTCTTCAAATCCGTCTTATAATAATAATGATTTAGAATTTGAAAATAATTCAGAAAATTATAGTAACTGGTTGCTGGATTAGTTTTTTATACTTTGTTTAGCAAAATTTTATCGCTTGAAAATTCAGTAGAATTTTAATGAAATTTGGTGGAATTTAAAGAACAAAAATATGCTTGTTAAAATCGAAGATATAAAAGTAAAAAACAGAGTTCGCAAAGATTTAGGTGATTTGGAGCCATTAAAAAACAGCCTTAGAACTTATGGACTTTTAAATCCAATCACACTGAATTCAAAATACGAACTTATTGCCGGAGAACGCCGATTAGAAGCCGCAAAAGCAATAGGTTGGGAAAAAATTAACGCAAATATTCTTGATTCAACAGTTGATAAAATAAAGCAACTTGAAATTGAAATTGAAGAAAATAACCAGCGGAAAGAATTTACTGATGAAGAGTTGATGAACGGTTATTTAAAACTTGAAAAATTAAACAATCCGAATTTTTTTGTCCGCCTTTGGAACTGGATAAAAAACATTTTTGCTGCAATCGGAAAATTCTTTAAAAAACTTTTTTCATCAAAAAGATAAAACTAAAAGCCTAAAACTAAAAGAACTGACTAAAACTGCCTAAAAAGAATAAAACACAGTGCTTGCACTTTGACTCTGCTCAGTAAGCCCTACGTTCTAAACTTATTAGACAGTTTTTTTGTTTATATCAGAATTTTTTAGTCGCACAAAAATTTAAAACTTACTTTAACACAATTCTGCAAATTTTCTTTTTGCCTGCTTTCAAAACAAATTCTCCGTCTTCATCAGCATCAGAAAGAGAAATTTTCGCTTTTACATCTGTGATTTTTTTGCCATTCAAAACAGCCCCGCCCTGCTCAATAATTCGGCGCGCATCAGATTTTGTAGCACAAAGTTTCGCATTAAAATAAAGGTCGGTAAGCAGGATTCCATTTTCAAAATCAGATTTTAAAAGTTCAACTGTAGGCATAGAAGATTTGTCGCCAGAACCGCCAAACGCAGCCTTTGCGCCAGAAAGTGCAGTTTCCGCTTCATCTTTTCCGTGGATTTCCTTAGTTACTTCATAAGCAAGACGCTCTTTTGCAAGATTTATATCGCCAGAACAAATTTTATCAATTTCAGCAACTTCAAGAAAGGTGAACAGCAAAAAGAATTTTCTAACATCAGCATCAGCAACATTTCGCCAGTATTGGAAAAACTCAAACACGCTCGTAAGATTTTTATCAAGGAAAATTGCACCTTTTTCAGTTTTTCCCATTTTTTTGCCGTCAGAACGCATAATCAGAGGAAATGTAAGCCCAAAAACCTGATGTTTTTCGTTTAATTCTGTGGTTCCGCCAAGTTTTCTGCGGATTAAATCAACGCCAGCCGTAATATTTCCCCACTGATCATCTCCGCCAATCTGCAAGCAAACATTATGCTTTTGATGAAGCATATAAAAATCGTAAGCCTGAAGAAGCTGATAATTAAATTCAATAAACGAAAGTCCGCGCTCAAGACGCTGTTTGTACGCTTCAAACGTAAGCATTTTATTTACGCTGAAACAAGAACCAATTTCACGCAAAAAGTCGATGTAATTTAAATCAGAAAGCCAGTTTTTGTTATTTTCAGCAAAGGCAGTTTTATCATCAAAAGCAATAAATTTATCTAACTGATTTTTGATTTTTTCAACATTTGAATCAATTTGTTCATAAGAAATCATTTTTCGCATTTCAGTTTTACCGCTTGGATCGCCAATTCTAGCAGTTCCGCCGCCAATAAGTGCAATTCCGTGGTGTCCGGCATTACGCAAATGTTTTAGTGCAAAAAACGGAACCATGTGCCCAATATGCAAACTAGAACCAGTTGGATCACAACCAACATAAAAAGTTACTGGACCTTCATCCATTTTTTTTGAAAGTCCTTCCAAATCTGTGCATTGCGCATAAAATCCGCGTTCTCTTAAAGTTTCAAGTGCCTTATTCATTTTATTCCTCGATAAATTTATTTTTTGATTATTTTAAAGTCTAAAAATTTATTTAATAGGTCGGATTTAGACTTTTCACTTTTTTGTGAAAATGTGTCATTCCGAACTCTGACTGCCGGCAAATAGGTTGATTCGGAATCTGTAATGTCAAATTTTCTTTATAAGCAGATCCTGAATCATACTTCTAAAAGTTCAGCAACAGTTCAGGGTGACAAATTTTCTCAAATTTAAAAAGTCGACATTTAACCTAATATATGTCATCTTTGAAATTGACGATTTTTAAAATAATTATTTGATACTTGCAAATAAAATTTAACATAAGGCGATTTTACACTATTATTGAAAAGTCAACAATAAGAAGAGAATTTTTTTTTATTTAGTTCGAAAAATCAACTGTTAACAGCAGACTAGAAAACTGCACTTGCCAAAGAAATGTTAGACTGTTTTTGCAAAAAATTGCGGTTCAAAATAAAAGTATCACTCGTAAGCAAAAATCTTCAAAAAAAATCAAAAAAAAACGCTGGTTTACAGAAAATTCTATGCTAAGCAGAAAAATTTTTTATTAATCAAAAAATCCTCTGCACACCGCAAAATCAACTGTTAAACACAAAAATCCTCTAAAAAGCACGAAATTTATTAAATAAAACAAAAAATTAGACAAGCAAAATTTTCCATGTTAAAATAAAACTAATATGGGAGAAAATTCGATGTCTGATAAACCTTTGCTTTTAATTGTGGACGACTCGATTATGGATCGAATGGTTTTGCGGAATATTCTTGACAAAGATTATGATGTTATAGAAGCACAAAATGGTTATGGTGCATTGGAAACTATACAAAATAACAGAAATGTGAAAGGTATGCTTTTGGACATTTCTATGCCGGTTTTAGATGGATTTGGCGTTTTAAATAATATGAGCAAACAGGCGCTTGAAAGAGTTCCTACACTTTTAATTTCTTCGGAAGCCAGAAAAGAAACTATTATGAAGGCCGCTAAGTACAGTGTTGCCGGATTTATAAAAAAACCATTTAATGCAACGATGATTTTGGCTAAACTGAAAACGATTTTTGAGCAAAACGGAAATTTTTTCCAGAATCAGAAAGAAAAAACTATTACAGAAAATGAACTTAAGGCAAGCTGGCAGTACATTGAAAAATTGAAAAAGGTTTATGATACATATCTTGCGGATGAAGGAAAAGATGATACGCTTTACAGGCATGTGAGTGAAATTGTGCGCATTCTTGTGAGTGAATATTATTTGAGCAAAAACCCAAAAAATTTAACACCTGAAGGAATCGAAATTATAAGTCAAGCAGCATATTTTTATGATATTGGCAGAATTGTGATACGAAATGAAAAAAAACTAAAACGATTTCCGCTGAGTAGCATGGAAAAAACGCTTCCGCAAACTCACACAATCGCTGGAGCAGATTTTATAAGCGTAAATTCCAGCCCAAATGTTGCTTTTTTTGTAAAAATTGCTTCGGATATGTGCATGCATCACCACGAAAGATGCGACGGTCAGGGTTTTCCGCATGGACTTAGAGATTCAATAAACAATATTTACACACAATTTCTTTCTATGGCGATTGAATTTTGTACAAATTTTTTTAATCACGACAAACTGGATGTTAACAGTTTCGATTTTGCCGCTTCGGTAGTTTACAATAATAAGGGCGCTTACCGAAATGAATGTACAGAAATTCTTGAACTTTGCCAGGATGAAATAATAAATTTTTACCAGCGAAATCCACTGTAATTTTGTTTTTCCCTTTTTTTAAGCACAGAAAAATTTTCGCTTAAACAAATGCACAAGGGATAGTAGCCGCGATAGCGGTTCGGAATTGCGGAGCAAGTCTGAACGGAAAAATTTGCGAAGCAAATTTTATAACGCAATAGCCCGTTTTTTTGCGTCAGCAAAAAATGTGCCCAACTAAATCAAAAAATCAGAAAATGACACAACAAAAAAAATTCTGTATAATTTTAATATGAATTATGGATTTTTTAGAGTTGCCTGCATAAGCCCAAAACTTAAAGTTGCAGATTGTTTTTATAACGCAAATCAAATTGTGGACTGTGTGAAAAATGCGGAAAATATGGACATTCAATTTTTGCTTTTTCCTGAACTTAGCATTACTTCTTACACTTGTCAGGATTTATTTTTGCAACAAACTTTGCAAACTGCTGCCGAAAACGCATTAAAATTTATTTGTGAACAGACAAAATCTTCTGAAATTCTTTTTGCGGTGGGACTTCCGCTTGCTATAAAAAATGAACGCTATAATTGTGCCGCTTTTTGTCAGAATGGAAAAATTATCGCTTTGGTTCCAAAATCTTACATTCCAAATTATTCAGAATTTTATGAACGCCGCTGGTTTACGCCTTACACGAGTGAATCTGTAATAAATATAAATTTGGGCGATGAACAGAAATTTCAAAACATTCCTTTTGGAACAAATATTATTATTCAGGACAAAAAAAATCCGCTTATAAAAATTGCCTGTGAAATTTGTGAAGATCTTTGGGTTGCACATTCGCCTTCTACGGAACACGCATTGGAAGGTGCTACTGTAATTGCAAATTTAAGTGCAAGTAATGAAGTTGTTGGCAAGGCCTCTTACAGAAAAATGCTGGTTTCTTCAACTTCAGCAAAACTTTACTGCGCTTATTTGTACGCAAATTCTTCGAGCGATGAAAGCACAACTGACATGGTTTTTAGCGGACACAATATAATTGCATTAAATGGAACTATAAAAGCCCAGTCAAAACTTTTTGAATCTTCACCAGATTTTATAATTGCGGATCTTGATATGGAACGAATTATTCAAGACAGGCTCAAAAGTACAACTTTCGCTCAATGTTCTAAAAAAAATCATGATTTTGAAAAATCGAATTTATATAAAACCATAAATATTGAACTTAAAGAAAATCTTTTTGATTTGCAGGAAAATTTTTATTCACAGAAATTGATTGGTGGAATTGAAAAACATCCTTTTGTGCCAGAAGATAATTTACTTAGAAAAGAAAGATGTTTTGAAGTTATTGAAATGCAAGCGGAAGGTTTGGCGAAAAGATTAAGACACATAAATGCTCAAAGTGCAGTTTTAGGTTTGAGTGGCGGACTAGATTCAACCTTAGCACTTTTGGTTGTTGCACGCGCCTTTGACAAATGCAAAATTTCCCGCGAAAAAATTTATGCAATCACAATGCCTTGTTTTGGCACAACTGACCGGACGTATAACAATGCTTGTAAACTTGCAAAAGATATTGGTGCAAATCTTAAAGAAATTGATATTAAAAAATCAGTTTTGCAGCATTTTGAAGACATTGGACAAAATCCAGAAAATCACGATGTTACTTACGAAAATTCTCAAGCCAGAACGAGAACTTTAATTTTAATGGATTACGCAAATAAAACTGGAGGAATTGTAATTGGAACAGGAGATTTAAGCGAACTTGCACTTGGCTGGTGCACTTACAACGGCGACCAGATGAGTATGTATGGCGTAAATTCAAGCATTCCAAAAACTTTAGTGCGTTATCTTGTGAATTGGTTTAGTGATGAAGCTTTGGAAAACGGACAAAAAGAACTTTCCGCTGTGTTAAAAGATATTTTGGAAACGCCAGTCAGCCCTGAATTAATTCCTCCGTCGCATGGAAAAATTTCGCAAAAAACAGAAGAATTGGTTGGGCCTTATGAACTTCACGATTTCTTTTTGTATTATGTTTTGCGCTGGGGATTTTCTCCGCAAAAAATTTATTTTCTTTCTTGTCAAGCATTTCTTGGTGAATATGCGGACGGAACAAATGAAATTTATACGCAAGAAATTATTTTTAAATGGCTTAAATCATTTTACAAAAGATTTTTTAGTCAGCAGTTTAAACGTTCTTGTATGCCAGACGGCGCAAAGGTTGGAACAGTAAATTTAAGTCCGCGCGGAGACTGGAGAATGCCTTCAGATGCTTCAGTTTCTGAATGGATTAAAGAATTGGACGAAATACAAAAATGTCATTCTAAAGTCGTTTCAGAATCTGCTGAATAAAAAATTTTATACTTAATGTTGCGGATTTTGTTGTTGACAGATTCCAAACTATACTTCGACAGGTTCAGTATTACAAATTTTAAGGAAAAAAAATGGCACTGAGTTATATGCACGAATTCCACGCAGGAAATTTCGCTGATTTACAAAAACATTTGGCTTTAACGCTTTTACTAAAATCAATGTGTAAAAAAGAAAAACCGTTTACTGTAATTGATTGCCATGCAAGTTCTGCACGTTTTGATTTAAATGATGAAAGAATCTTAAAAACGCAGGAAGCCAAAAATGGAATTGAAAAACTTATGCACTTTTATGATAATCCGGCAATTTCTCTTACTGAAGGTTTAAAAGATTATCTTGCACTTGAACAATCGTATTTTAGAAAAAATTTGTACGCCGGAAGTCCGGAAATAGAAAGAATGTTTTTGCGTGCAGGAGACAAAATTCATTTAATTGAAAAACATCCCAAAGCGTTTGAAAGTTTACAAAAAAATATGAACTTGCCGCTTGAAACTTTAGATGGTGAAAAAAAATGTCCGGTAAAAGTAAGTTTGCACAATGATGACAGTTATAAAACTTTAATTTCTTTAACGCCGCCTTTAATAAAAAGAGGAATAATTTTTTGTGATCCAAGTTATGAAGATTCAAGTGATTATAAAATTCTTGCGCAAACTTTGGAAACTGTAAGTAAAAAATGGAGCACCGCTGTAATTGCAGTTTGGTATCCGTTGCTTACACACAGAAAAAATGAAACCGCACAAATGCTTAGTACGCTCGAAGATATTTCAAAACTTAGAAAAATACAAATTGAAACTTGCTGTGTTGAAATGACTATAAAAAATCCAGAAGATATTTTAGCAGATGACGATTACGAAAACAAAAGTCATTTGTACGGAAGTGGAATTTTTGTTATGAATCCGCCATGGAATTTTAAGGAAGAATTAGAAAAAGGCTCGAAGCAGATTCAAAAAATTTTGTCCATTTAACTTGCAACTTTACGCTGACAAAAAAAACTTGTCATTCTGAACTTGATTCAGAATGACAAGTTTTTGCTGATTAAAAGATGCTGATTAACGTTAACTACGCCTTTTTCTTAAAGTGACTGAATGTCATTCCAAAACTTGCCCTTCCCTGCGTTACAGAGCGAAGATTTGTAGAAAAACCAAACATTTGTGCCATTGGAGCCTGCGCGTGAATCACATTTCCGCCAGATTTTTCGTCCATGCTTACGATAATTCCGTTTCGCTGAGTAACCTGACTCATTGCTTCGCCCACAAAATCCGACGGACACTCAATGTCAACTTCCATAACTGGCTCAAGCATTTGCGGATTTGCAGAAGAACAAGCCTTATCAAAAGCTTCTGCGGCTGCGGCTTCAAAAGCGAATGTGGAAGCAGTAAGAGGATCGTATTTTATATCAGTTAGCGTAACCAAAATATCAGCACAAGGATAACCAAATTTAATTCCACTTGCAAAACAGTTGTTTATACTTTGCTCAACAGCATCAAAAATTTCTTCAGGAACATCCTGAGAATGACGAAGATTGCATTTGTATTCGTTGCCTTTGCCGGTTGGCTGAGGTTCAACAGAAATTGTAAGGTTTGCAGAAAGTTCTTTTCCGCCAAGCGTGCGATTGTAGCTTTCAGTAAAATCAACTTTATCAGAAATGCTTTCACGGTAAGTTACCTGAGGAGCACCAACTCTGCATTGAACTTTAAAATCTTCGCGGATTCTTGTAACTAAAACATCAAGATGCAATTCGCCCATTCCGCTAATAACAAGCTGACCAGTTTCTGAATCATCACGATAAGTAAAGGTTGGATCTTCGTGGCTCAAAATATCAAGTGTATTCAAAAGTTTGTCTCTGTCGCTCATAGTTTCACTTTCGATTGCAACTGAAATTACCGGCTCAGGAAATTTTACGTTTTCCAAAAGAACCGGCATTCCTTCGCTACCAATACTGTCGCCAGTTTGTGCAAGTTTGAAACCAACAAAAACCGCAATGTCGCCGGCGCTTACGCTGTCCATTTGTTCCATACGATTTGCATTTACGCGCAAAATTCTGTTAACACGTTCACGCTTTTTTTTGCCAACATTAAAAATTTGTGTTCCAGAAGAAATTTTTCCAGAATACATACGAACAAAACAAAGCATTCCAGCCTGAGTGTCGTACTGAATTTTAAACACAAGCCCAACAGGAAATTTTCCGTTTGGATCGCATTTAATTTTTATTTCTTCTTCAAGATTTTTTTTGATATGAACACCTTCTGTTTCAGGAACTTCATCTGGGGCAGGCAAATAATCAATAATTGCGTCAATTAAAGGCTGAACTCCTTGATTGTGCCGGCTTGAACCGCAGAAAAATGGAACTAAAGTTCTGTTGATTGTGGCTTTACGAATTGCTTTTTTAAGCTGCTCGTTTGAAATTTCTTTGCCTTCAAGATAAAGCTCCCCAAGTTCATCATCGTTTGAAGCAACAGTGTCAATAAGTTTCTCGCGCCACTTTTTTGCAAGTTCCAGATATTCTGAAGAAATTTCGCTAACAGTAAATTTTTCGCCTTCAGATTCTTCGTCCCAGTGGATTTCCTTCATTTCAAGAAGGTCAATTACGCCATCAAAATCACTGCCAGAACCCAAAGGAATTTGCATTGCTAAAGTTTCACATTTAAATTTTTCGTGAACATCATTCATCGCACCAAAAAAATCCGCACCAATTCTGTCCATTTTATTAACAAAACAAATACGCGGAACATGAAATTCATCCGCCTGACGCCAAACAGTTTCAGTTTGAGGTTGAACCCAGCCAACCGCGCAAATAACCGCCACCGCTCCGTCAAGCACACGCAAAGAACGTTCAACTTCCGCAGTAAAATCCACGTGGCCCGGCGTATCAATAATATTTATCTGATGATTTTTCCATTGAGTTGTAATCGCTGCCGAAGCAATAGTAATTCCACGCTCCTGTTCCTGTTTCATAAAATCCATAGTTGCCGCACCGTCATCAATTTCGCCAATTTTATGAATTTTTCCAGAATAATAAAGAATTCTTTCCGTGGTTGTAGTTTTTCCAGCATCAATGTGAGCCATAATTCCAATATTGCGCATTTTTTCTAAAGACATAACATTTTCCTAATTTCTAAAATAACTTAACAATTATAATTTAACGCTTTATTTGTATCAAGAAGACAAATTTTTTGTGTTGATTTTTGATTTTTTATTTGGAGCGTGTTTTTCTGATTTATACTTATCTCTCAAGTCAGAGGCAAGTTCAAAAATCTGCTGGCAGTAAAAAAAGAAAACTGGCACTTTTTGCAGATTTAGTGGCTTTTTTGTGCTAAGCGCCCACCCTAAACAAAACCCGCTCGTCAGGGTTACGGCTTTTCGCCTCCATTGCTTCACTTTGTTTCGCAACTCGCTTAGCCTAATGCTAGGCACGCTCGCCCTTATGATCGGGGCTAGGTTTTCTG
>CAZDAY010000021.1:6687-13474 GCA_964503435.1 uncultured Treponema sp. | reverse complement strand
ACTTTAAATATAATACAATTATTTTATTTTTCAAATTTTTTTGTTTGCGTATTATTTTCGAGATATACTTCGTGATAAGTGTTAGTAACTTAATTCATTGAGCCACGCCTTGCAAAGCGAGGGTTTTGTTTTTTTTAGGGGGGGGCGAACAGTCGGCACATAAAAATTTGCGCTGAAAAAAAAACTGTGCTCTAAATAAAATTTTAAGGATTTAATTTCCATTCGCCGTATTCGTCGACAATTTGCGTTTTTAAACTTGACATTGGGCGCCAGGTAACTGAAACGGAAAAATACGGGCTGTACGAATAAATTCTCCGGCCGCTGTCGTCGGTTGTGGAACGTGGCTTGAATGTAAGAGTTGATGCTAAATCCCAGTCGCACAAATTGTGATTTAATGTTACGCTTAAATTTTTTAATTTATAACCCGAAGATTTTCGTGCAGTTTGGTTTGGATCATAAAAATTTTCATCGTCCCAGAACTTAAATGAATTAAATAAGTCAACAAGAGGATTTGTTTCGCCAGCAACTGCTCCTTCATAACCTAAATATTTTTGTACGTACCTAAATATTACGCTGTTTCTTGATTCTGCGCTGAATTTTAAATCAAGGAAATCGTTTATTTTAAATGTGATTGATGGAACAAATCTAAAATAACTGTATGCAGGGCGAATAAAATCCCAAACAATACTTGTGCTTAATGACGGTGCAAAAGATATTCTGTTGAACCAGTATTTGAATGTTTTGCTGCTTGTTGAATAAGCCAAACTTGCAGAATATGGTCTGAATGCAATGTCGCTGTTGTTTATTGTATAGCCTGAATTAACATCAAAATTGTAAGACTTTGTATAAGACGCTGTGTAAGCGAGTTGCAAATTTTTGTAAGAAAGTGCGATTTTTAATGATTCTGGATGCATTTTACTTTTTCCGTTTGCAATATCTTCGTCGCTGATGTCCGTGTCTTCGAGTTCAAGATTGAATGATTCTGTAAACGTTAAACTTGAATTGAATAATTTTACTGACGCTGACTGCTGAAATGGCTGTAAAACAAAATCTTCTGAATCCTTGCTTTTTTGTTCAATGCCTCCACCGAAATTCAATGTTACGAAAGGAAATGTTAAACTTAATCTTGCAACATATTCGTCGGTTTGCGGCGGTAAGGTTGTTGATAATGTTAAAACCTGTGAAAAATTGCCCTGAACTGCAGACAAGGTTCCGCTCAAAGTGTGAGTTGTAACTGTGTCCGCATCATCAAGTTCTGCGAGAGACTTTGGAATTGTATATTCCCATTCGGGATTATCTACGTCGCCAATAAATTCGGTGCGGATTAGTTTTATGCTCGTATTCCAGTCCAGACTTGTATTTTTAAATATGCTTGTGTAAAGAAATGGTTTTACTGAAACAGAATTTGTGTTTGTTAAGTCAAGTTTTTTTGCGTTGTAGTCAGTTAGTTTTACTGTGGCAGCGGCACTTTCTGTATAACCGTCAAGATTTGGGTGCGCCTGGAAAACTGGATTAAATGTAAACACATTCGACATTGAAGCAAAACTGTCTCTGTAGGAAAGTTTGCTTGTTAAAGTTGCTGGAACTTTTATTTGATAATAAGTTGAATAAACGTTTTTCCAGTCAAATTCATTTGGATTTGTAAGCGAACTTGCGTTGTATGTAATTTGTGAAGTATAAACTGGCGAAACTGTGTATGAAAGATTGTAATTTATTCCGTTGATTTGTGTGATTGAACTTGAGTCATTTGATGTTAAAAGAGGTAAATCATTTTCTGTTAAAACAGTTTTTTCTTCCTCTGATTTTGAATTTTCTGATTGTGCAAGATTTTCTGCTAAAGTGGCGGAATTTTCTGTTTGCATCGAGTCTTCTGCTAAAGTGGCGGAATTTTCTGTTTGAGAAGCATCTTCTGTTTGTGCTGCGGAATTTTCTGCGCCAGAAGAATCTTCTGCGGTGGCGGCGGTGAGCAATTTTAATTTTTCTTCCTCAAGTTTTGCCTTCTCTTCTTCAGTTAAAAATTCTTCTGGAACATCTAAATTTACTGTGAAGTTTGGAGTGTTTACTTTTCGCGAAGATGAAGAACTGCTTGAAATTGAAACTAAGGTTCCTGAAAGTCTTCCTGAAACAGTTAACGGAGTTACTTGCGAAGGATAATAAAAGTATCTTTCCGGCGTGTAAGATTTCCATGAAGAAACGTCTTGTGAATCAATTTTAGAATTAACTTCATCATTTACAAAAGTCCGTGCCTTTGAACTAAACTGCAATTCAGATTTTACTGATGAAATTGCAAAAGATGAAATGTATGGTTTTATAAAATCTGGAAGTGGAACTGTGTAAGAAGCAGAAGCAGTCCATGTAAAAGACGAAACTGTGTTTGTTGAATCATCATTCTCAGAAGAACTCATCAAAAATCCAATCCAATCTATGTATTCTGAACGTTCGCCAAAATCATCTTTAAAATATGGATCTGAATAAAATGGCATGGAAAGTGAAAATGAAAAAGGTCTTGTCATTGAAAACTGAAAATTTCCGCTGTATCTAAAAGGAAGTTCAAGTCCCATAAAATTTGAACTGTCAGAATAAATTTTTCCGCCTTGTGAATAAGGAATATATTGTGAACTCGATTCAAAAATTGTATTTGAAAAACCTAAATTTAAATTTCCCTGAATATTTGAAATATATTTGCTTGGTTTATAAACTCCTTCAAAACCAACCATTCCGCCAAGATTTGTGTAATAATCGCCCATAATTTTAAAATAATTTGTTGTGTCGCCTGTATAATCTGTATCCAAATTATGCAAAACAAGGCCTTCACGAACTTGCTCTTTTAAAGTTGTTGATTTCATAAAGTTGAAAAGCCCTGCGGTAATGTCATCTTCATCATTAGAACTGCTTTCAGCATTTAAAGGTTTTCGCCCGTAAAGATAAGTTGTAGTTTGAAAATAATATCCTTTTCGCTCATGATAACCAAACGATGGATTAAAAATAAGTTCGTCTTTTGGATAATAAAATGCCGGCAAATATAAAAGCGGAATTGAACCAATCGTTAAAACTGCATTGAAAAAAGCAAATTCTCCGCCGGGCAAAAGCCAGATGTTAGAAGCACGAATTTTCCAGTGCGGATTTTCGTCATCGCAAAAAGTAAGTTCTGCGTTTTTAAAGTCGATTGTTCCTGAAGAATCACGACCAAAAATATCACTTGCAACAATTAATGTAGAACCAGACGGAAGATTTATTGCATCGCTTTGAGTTTGAATTACTCTGCCGTTATCAAAAATTCCTTCTAGCGTGCTTGTATTAAAAAGCAAACTGTCTGCGCTTATATTTTGATCTCCAGAACTTGAGCCGCTTTGTTTAAGCGTAATATTTCCGTTTGCATAAATCATATCTGTTGCGCGATTGTACGTAACAGAATCTGCAGTGATTGTTGTTGTAGATGAACCTTTTGAAACAGAAATTGAAACTGAACCATTTAAAATAATTTCATCATCGCCGCTTTGTTCATTTTTTTTGTACTGAGTATTTTCTGCACTAATAATTCTAATTGTTGTGTTGTTAGATTGTGCAAATACCACAAATCCGAAAGAAAAATTTAAAAATCCTAGGAGAAAAATTAAAATTAGTTTTTTGGATAAAATATTTTTTTTCATCAGTTTTATTTTGAAAGATTTCTAATTTTTTCGCGTTCCAAAAGTTCTTTTACAAAATAGCCAGTATAACTTTCTTCTACATTTGAAAGTTCTTCAGGAGTTCCAGTCGCAATTATTTGCCCACCATTATATCCGCCTTCTGGTCCTAAATCAATTATATAATCCGCCTGGCAGATTACGTCCAGATTGTGTTCAATCATTACAACAGAATTTCCCTTGTCCACAAGTTTTTGGATTACGTTCATCAACTGTTTTATATCAACAAAATGCAAACCAGTTGTAGGTTCATCTAAAATATAAAGAGTTTTGCCAGTTGACGGACGAGAAAGTTCAGCGGCAAGTTTTACGCGTTGAGCCTCGCCTCCACTTAGTGTAAGCGCATTTTGACCAAGCTGAATGTAGCCCAAACCAACATCTTTTAAAGTTTCAAGTTTTCGTGCAATGTGAGGAATTCCAGCAAAAAAAGAAGCCGCATCTTCAATCGTCATATTTAAAACATCATTTATAGATTTGCCTTTGTACAAAACATCGAGTGTTTCCTGATTAAATCTTTTTCCGTGGCAAACATCACATTGAATAAAAACGTCTGGCAAAAAATTCATTTCAATAGTAATTGTTCCAGCGCCCTGACAATTTTCGCATCTTCCGCCTTTTACGTTAAAAGAAAAACGTCCGCTTTTATAACCCTTTGCCTTTGATTCAGGAAGAGATGCAAAAAGTTCTCTGATTTTATCAAAAACGCCAATGTAAGTTACAGGATTGCTTCTAGGCGTTCTACCGATTGGACTTTGATCAATGTTGATGATTTTGTCTATATTTTCAAGTCCAGAAATATAATTAAATTTTCCGCATGGATAATCAGTTTTCATAATTTTATTGCTTGCGGCTGGATAAAAAACGTCATTCATCAAAGTGGATTTTCCGCTTCCAGAAATTCCTGTTATGCAAGTAAATGCACCAAGAGGAATGTCAACGCTGATATTTTTTAAATTGTGCTCAGCCACGCCATCAAGATGAATAAATTTTCCGTTTCCTTTTCGCCGCTGATTTGGAATTTTCATGCGAATTTTTCCGGCAAGATATTGTCCAGTTAAACTTTTTTCAACTTTCATAACATCTTCGACAGTTCCACTCGCCATTACCTTTCCGCCGTGAACTCCAGCGCCCGGCCCCATATCAATCAGATAATCCGCGGTTAAAAGAGTTTGCTCGTCATGTTCTACAACAATAACTGTGTTTCCCAAATCCCGAAGATATTTTAAAGATTTTATAAGACGGTCGTTATCCCGCTGATGCAAACCGATTGAAGGTTCGTCCAAAATATACATAACGCCGGTTAAGCCAGAACCAATCTGAGTGGAAAGTCTTATGCGCTGAGCCTCGCCTCCACTTAAAGTTGCAGCAGAACGCTCAAGTGTCAAATATTCAAGGCCAACGTTTTTTAGAAACAGGAGACGTGATTTTATTTCTTTAAGAATTTGTTCAGCAATTTTTTGTTCAGTTTTGTTAAGTTTTAAATTTTCAAAAAATTCGATTGTTTGCAAAACCGAAAATTCTGTAAGTTCCCAAATATTTTTTCCGCCAACAGTAATCCCTAAGGCTTCGGGACGCAAACGATGTCCGCCGCAAGTTTTACACAGACTGTGCGACATATATTTTTCTTCCATTCGGGAACGCTGAGCATCTCCCCAGGCTTCTACATAACGCCGCTGAATATCGTGATAAATTCCAAGCCAAGGACGCTTATATTCACTAAAACCTTCGCCGCTTTGTTTTTTATAAGTCCAATGTAAAGTTTTATTTGCATCTCCGTACCACAGAAATTTTTCTTGAGCTTTTGTAAGTTGATTCAACGGAGTGTCCAAAGAAAAACCGCCAGCTTTTGCAACCGCTTCAAACATTGAAGAATTCCATTCACTTTCTGGATTATAAAAAGAAATTCCACCTTGATTAAAAGACAAATTTTTATCCGGACAAAGCAAATTTTCGTCCCATTCTAGTTTTTCGCCTAAACCAGTGCAATCCGGGCAGGCACCAAAAGGATTGTTAAACGAAAAAAGGCGTGGCTGAAGTTCAGGAATAGAAATTCCGCAGTTTGGACAGGCATTTTTTTGCGAAAAGAAAATTTCTTCTTCAATAAAATCAGCATTTGAATCGTAATGTTTACCTTGCAAATCCAAATTTGAAGTAATTTCTTTGTAGGCTTCATCATCTTTGTAAACTCTTCGAAGCACAGTTAAAATTCCATTTGAATTTTTAAGCGCAGTTTCAACAGAATCAGCAAGCCGCAAATGAATATCATCTTTTATAACAATTCGGTCAATTACAATTTCAATCGTATGTTTTTTTTGCTTATCAAGTTTTATGGAATCTTCAAGTTCAACCATCAAACCGTCAATTCTTGCACGTACAAAACCGGCAGCCTTTGCATCATCAATTATTTTCTGATGTTCACCTTTTTTACCACGGATTATTGGCGAAAGTAAGGTAAGTTTTGTTCCTTTTTGCCATGATAAAATTGTATCAAGAATCTGGTCAACCGACTGTTCTTTTATTTCCCGACCGCAATTTGGACAATGTGCCTTTCCAATTCTTGCGTACAAAAGTCTGTAATAATCGTAAATTTCAGTAACCGTGCCGACAGTAGAACGCGGATTTTTATGAGTAGTTTTCTGTTCAATAGAAATCGCAGGAGAAAGTCCCGTAATCAAATCAACATCAGGCTTATCCATTCTGCCCAAAAACTGACGTGCATAAGACGAAAGACTTTCCATATAACGCCGCTGACCTTCTGCAAAAAGCGTATCAAAGGCCAAAGAAGATTTTCCACTTCCGCTCAAGCCAGAAATTACAACAAGTTTATTTCGGGGAAGAGAAACGTTTATATTTTTTAAGTTATGTTCACGCGCACCCTGAATTACGATTTTGTCGCCAGTAAACGGATTTTCAGTTTTCAGATTTTCATCATTTTGATTTGCTGCGTGCGCTTCATTTTTATTAGTTTTACTTAAATTTGATTTACTCACAGTGTTTTAATTTTATCTAAAATGCCCCTACATAACAACGACTTTGACAAAAAATTATTTTTGTAGCGTGCTTTTTTGATTATCACTTATACCGTCAAAAACCGCCAGTCC
>CAZDAY010000021.1:0-6587 GCA_964503435.1 uncultured Treponema sp. | reverse complement strand
AAAACCGCCAGTCTTCTGCAAAACCACAAAAAATCACAAAGCAGCGTCCAATTCCTTCAGACTAGAGCAAAGCATAAAAAGTTTAGATTTAATTTCTTCAGTTGGTTCAATTTGGTCAGGAACCATAACACATTTCATTCCAGCCGAATATGCCGAAATAATACCATTAGGACTGTCTTCAACCGCAATACAATTTTCAGGCGCAAAACCAAGCGAAGAGCAGGCACAAAGATAAATTTCAGGATCAGGTTTTGAATGTTTAACCATATCGCCACAAGTCACAGTTGTAAAAAAATCATAAAGTCCAGCCGCTTTAAGTTCCTTTTCTGCAATCAATTTTCTTGTAGAAGACGCCAAAGCAAGAACATAAGATTTTTTTTTCAAACTCAAAAGAATTTCTCTAGCGTAAGGCATAAGCGGCAAACCAGAATCATCAACATAAGAATGAAAAAGTTCTGAACATCTCATTCTAAAATCGTAAGCCGGAAAATCCTCGCCATATTTATTTTTTAAGTAAACACAAGTGTCGCTGATATTTCGTCCAGTGCAATCTTTTACAGAATTTTCAACATCATCAACATGAAATTCCTCGCCAGCTTTTTTCCACATAATCCGTGTAATTCTTTCGCTGTCAAAAAGAACCCCGTCCATATCAAACACAACAGCACAAATTTTATCTTTAGTCATATAATTTTCTTTTTTTTGATTTTTTGAAGCAAATTTCTTAAGTAAAGGCTTTTCGCCGTTCCACTATCGTTTCATTCTCTGCAAAACTCTGTCAAAAACTCTGTCATTCTGAACTTGTTTCAGAATCTATAAATATAAAAATCTTTAGCACAAAATAAGTATCAGTTTTGCAGAGAACGTGCTAAAGCACGCGGCTACAATCCGACTAGAATCTTCTGTTCATCACAAAATTTTCTAATCGTTTTTACAGCCCCAAATTTAGAAAACCAAATTCATTACTTCATCAGCCTGGCTAACAGGAATAAATTTTATTCCAGATTTTACGTGTTCAGGAATTTCTTCCAAATCACGCAAATTTGCTTTTGGAATAATAATTGTTTTAATTTTATTTCGTTTTGCTGCAACAGTTTTTTCCCTAAGCCCGCCAATCGGCAAAACTTGACCAGTCAAACTAAGTTCGCCAGTCATTGCAAGATTTGGTTTTATTTTTTTGCCCTTAAACAAAGAAATAAAAGTTGTCGCCATTGTAATTCCGGCACTAGGTCCATCTTTTGGAGTCGCACCTTCCGGAATATGCAAATGAACTGCATGCTTTTCAAACCATTCAGGTTTTAAAATTTTATTTTGAATTGCGTATTTTTTTGCCCAGTTAAATGCAATTTGAGCACTTTCCTTCATTACATCGCCCATTTGCCCAGTAAGACACAAAACTGCCTTTTCAGTTTCCAGTGCAATGCTTTCAAGCAAAAGTGTATCGCCACCCATGCTAGTCCATGCAAGTCCAATCGCGGTTCCAGGAATTTCTGCTCTTTTAATCTGACTTTCATCAAAAACAGCCTTGCCTAAATATTTTTTAACATCATCTTCAGCAATTACAAAAGTTTCCATGGATTTTTTTTCAGTTTTTGAAGATTTAGAAACATTTTTTGAAGATTTTTCAGTTTTTTTAACTTCATCAGATTTTTTTTCATCATCCGGGGCAACATAAAGAGAATCCAAATGTTCAGAAACTAATTTTCTTGCAATTTTATCCACGCATTTTTCATAATTACGAACGCCAGCTTCGCGAGCATATTCAGTTGCAATCAAACTAAGCGCTTCTTTTGTAAATTTAACCTGATTTTTCTTCAATCCGTTTTTTTCAAGATTTTTTGGAATAAGAAATTTTCTAGCAATTTCAATTTTTTCCTGATCAATGTATCCAGAAAGTTCAATAATTTCCGCTCTGTCCAAAAGTGGCTGAGGAATTGTGTCCAAAGTGTTCGCTGTTAAAATAAAAAATACGTTGCTTAAATCAAAAGGCAAATCTAAATACGAATCTCTAAAATTTATATTTTGTTCAGGATCCAAAACTTCAAGCAAGGCCGCACTTGGATCTCCTTGAGCACTTGCATTCATTTTATCAACTTCATCAATCATAAAAACAGGCGCTTTAGTTTTAGTAATTTTTAATCCAGAAATAATTTGTCCTGGCATAGAACCAATGTAAGTCCGCCTAAAACCTTTGATTTTTCCTTCATCATGCTCGCCACCAACGCTAAAACGGAAAAATGGTTTATGCATCGCCTTTGCAATAGAATGTCCAATCGAAGTTTTTCCAACTCCCGGCGGTCCAACCAAAATCAAAACAGCGCCCTTGCCATCATGCTTTAACTTTCTAACCGACAAATATTCCAGAATACGTTTTTTTACATCTTCAAGACCGTAATGTTCACCATCCAAAACTTTTTTTGCCTGCGGAATATCATAACTTTCAATCGGAGTGTCGTTCCATGGCAAAGATGAAACTAAATCAAGATAATTTCTTGTAGAATTGTATTCTGGATCGTGAGGATCTAAAAGTTGGAATTTTTCAAGTTCATCATAAACGCTTTCTTTAACTTCGCCAGTAAAATTAAAACTGTCAATTTTCGTTTTAAATTTCTGATAATCAGAAGATTTTGAATCTCCGGCAATTCCGAGTTCTTCCTGAATAGATTTTAATTCTTCGCGCAAAAAATATTCACGCTGATTTTTTTCAACTTTTTCGTTAAGTTCGTTTTGAATTTTCTTCTGAACGCGCAAAATTTCCTGTTCTTTTTTTATGTAAACAAGAACCTGTTCAATTCTTTTGCGCACATTTGTCATTTCAAGAACTTTCTGCTGTTCTTCCTTATCAATATTTAAAATTGAAGCAACAAAATCAGCAACTTTTCCAGGATGATCAATGTTAATCATATTTAAGCGCATATCTTCTGTAAACATTGGATTATTTTCGCTGATTTCTTTCATTTCGCTGACTAAGGCCCGATTTAAAGCCTTAACTTCAAAATTGTTTTCTTCTTCGTCTTCCAAATAACTTACAGCGGCAACCATTGGATTTGATTCACTTAAAGCCTTTCTGATTTTAAAACGTTCCAAAGTTGAAACAAAAACATTATATCCGCCGTCAGGAAGATTTATTTTTTTTATAACGCGAGCAACAGTTCCAACTTTATAAAGGTCAGAAATTCCCTGCTTTTCTTTTTCAGTTTTTAGCAAAACAATTCCAATATAACCGTCGCCTTTTTGTGCTTCGTCAACAACTTTTATGTCTTCTTCACTGTTTATAATAAGTGGCGTAAAAATTCCAGGAAAAATTGGTCTGCCCGACAAAGGAATTATTGCTAATTTATTTGGCAGTTGCTGAGACGCTGGAAGTCCCATGAGATTTTCAATTTTATTGTTTTGATTTTTTTCATCGTTGTTTTTCATAACTATAAATATATGCAAGAAATGCAAAAAAGACAAATCTAAAAAACAGAGGATTTTTCTGGCGAAAAATTATGTTTTAAATTTAGTGTAGATTTTTTTGCAGCAAGTTCGCGTCCAAAATTAACAGCAAATTTCTCTGGCCAAGTTAGCACTTAAAATTTACCGTAAATTTCGTTGGCTCAAGTTAGCACTTAAAATTTACCGTAAATTTCGCTGGCTCAAGTTAGCACTTAAAATTTACCGTAAATTTCGTGGGCGCAAGTTAGCGTTCAAAATTAACAGCAAATTTTTTTTGGCGCTTGTGCCGCAAAAATTAAAACAAAAAAGGAAACACTGATTTTAAAATTTTTCAGCATTTCCTTAAAATTTTCATCATTTATAAAACTTTTATAAAATCAAATTTATTTTTCCCAAAGTTTTTCTGGATAATAAGAGTCTTTGATTTTTTTAGCAATTTCCAGTTTTACTTCTTGTCTATCTTCTGGATAAGTCATACCAAACCATTTTTCTGTTGAAGTAAAGAATTTTATGCTACCTTCGCCCTTGTTTACAATATCACTTGCGGCAACCGGCAAAAGTGCTTCAGTTTTTGGCTGATTCAAAGAAGTCGCCTTAAAATTTTCCCAATATTCGTGAAATTCATCAAAAGATTTACAAGAAAAACCAAAAAGATTCATGCTAACCCATTCGTTTCCTGTAAGTTCATAATTTTTTCCATCAAGTTCGCTAATAATTTTATTTCCCTGATAAGAAATTTTTGTATTTTCGGTGATTGATTTTAAATATCCGTTTTCAACAGTACAAATTCCGCGGCTTACAGAACCACTTTTACTCATTGTGTTTCCAAGCACATAGCCTACCATTGCGTGTTCCGAAGATTTATTATCTAAGGCAGAAAGATAATTTCCTAAGGTTTTAAAAGCATCTCGTCCGTAATAATCATCGCTGTTGATTACAGCAAATGGAGTTTTTACTTTTTCTTCAGCGCACAAAATAGCGTGCAAGGTTCCCCATGGTTTTTCGCGTTTTGAAGCAAAGTTAAGTTCCTGTTCGTTTAAAAGCATTTCTTTCGATTGAAAAACATATTCTGCATCAAAATTGCGTGCAATTCTGTCGAAAAGGCGTTCTCTAAAATCATTTTCAATATCCTTTCTGATTACAAAAACAACTTTTCCAAATCCGCTTTCTTTTGCATCATAAGTTGCAAAGTCAAGCAAACATTCATTGTTTACGCCAACCGCATCAATTTGTTTTACGCCGCCGTATCGTGAGCCCATTCCCGCTGCAAGAACCAATAATGTAGGCTTCATTTTTCCACTCCTTATTTTTACTGTTTACTCAAAGGATTTTTCTAAACGCAAATTTAGAAATTTCCTAAAATTTATACTTTTTTAATCAGTTTATTTTGTAAAATTTAAAAAGCAACAAGAGACTTTAGAAATTTTCATCAAATATCAAAAATCTCCTGATTTCAAATAGAAATACAACTTATGCAGTAATTGTTTCAAGGGCAAGTTTTATCATATTTGTAAATGACGTTTGCCTTTCTTCTGCAGTTGTTTCACCACCAAGAAGAATGTGATCGCTTACTGTAAGAATAGCAAGGGCCTTTCTGTTGAATTTTGCAGCCAAAGTGTAAAGTTCAGCAGCTTCCATTTCAACGCCAAGAGCTCCGTATTCTGCCCAAAGTTTCCAGTTTGATTTTGGGTCGTAGAACATATCACTTGAAACAGCAAGTCCAACCTTTGCTTTTAGATTCAATTCTTTTGACTTGTTGTACGCAATGTTTAGTAAATCAAAATCAGCAATAGGGGCAAAATGTAAACCATTGAAACGCATTGTATTCAAGCCAGAATCAGAACATGCACCTTGAGCAAGAACAACATCTCTAAGAGCGAGTTCCTTGTTGATTGCGCCACATGTACCAACACGAATTGCTTTTTGAACTCCATAAAACTGGAAAAGTTCATTTACATAAATTGACAGAGAAGGCTGTCCCATCCCTGTTCCTTGAACCGAAACTTTTTTACCTTTGTAAGTTCCAGTAAATCCATACATGCCACGAACTTCATTGTAGCAAACTGGATTTTCAAGAAATGTCTCTGCAATAAATTTTGCACGAAGGGGATCTCCAGGAAGAAGAACCGATTCTGCAATTGCACCATCCGGTGCGTTAATGTGTGTACTCATAATTTTTTAATTATACCACAGGTTCTATAAAAATAAAACACCAAAAATCCCGCCGAGTAAAATTAAAAAAACAGGATGAAGCTTTGTTCTAAACATAATCACAAGACTTACCACAAAGAAAAACATTTCCGGCCAATTAAAAACTTGTTTTATTCCGTCAAAACTAAAACTGATGCCCGTAATATTAACCAAAGAAAGAAAAATCACATTTACTAAGGCAACTAAAACCATTCCGCTGGTTGCCGGACGCATTACGCTTAAAACAGTTTGAACACTTTTCTTTTCCTGAAATTTCATAAAAAATTTTGCGATTAACATTATTACAATTATTGAAGGCAAAACTTCTCCCAAAGTTGTAACAACTGCCCCAACCGGACCAAACATTTCGTCGCCAATATAAGTTGCTAAATTTATTCCGATTGGACCTGGCGTACTTTCACTGATTGCGAGCATTGCATAAAATTTTTCCTGCGTAATAAGCCCGTATTTTTCAACGAGAGTCTGCTGCATAAAAGTAGCGGCAACTAATCCTCCTCCAATAGCAAAAAGTCCAATGTAAAAAAATATAAAAAACAAATGTAATAAAGTCATATTTTGTCCTAAGAAGTTTTATCTTATAAAAATAAAAAAAAAGAACTTTCAGCAAGAATGCCACTAAAAAAACGGTTTCCGTACTTGCTTGAAACTTTGTTGCGAATACGCTTGTACAGATTGTTTTTTTTTACGGAACCTTGCCTACGTACATTTTTTGATATTTATCATTTACCTTTGGATTTTTTTTGTCCAAAAAAATATAAAATCAAACCAATAAAAACGCTCGCTAAAATAACAAAAACTGAACTTACTTTGAAAAAATAAATGCTCACAAAACTTCCCAAATAAAAAAATATGTTCCACCAGGGTTTTAAAGTTTTTTTTGTCAGATTAAAAACTGAATAAGTTAAAAGTCCTGCAACCGCAACGTTAATTCCTTTAAG
>CAZDAY010000020.1:1340-13840 GCA_964503435.1 uncultured Treponema sp. | reverse complement strand
TTTTATAATCGTGCTGTTGAATTTTATGAACAGAAAAATTTTATAAAAGCCAACGAAAATTTAACTAGAACAAAATCAATTTATCAGCAGAAAAATCAAGAACTAAAAAACGATTTTGAAATACAAACTGAAACTTATACAAAAATCGAAAACTTGCGGAACAAAATTATAGAACTGCAAGAACCAGTTTATTTTTCTGAATTAAGTAATTTAAAAAATTTGGCGCGAAGTTCTTATTACGATGGAAATTTTGAAAAAGCAAATATGTATATCAGCCAGATTGATACAAAGCGGGAACAGTGGGCTTCTTTGATTGACAGACAAATTGAAGAAGATCAAAGCCTTGAGCAACTTCGTGATTTTGTAAACACAGCGCAGGCAATTAAAGAAGGCAGGGAATTTCAAGATTACGATGCAAAAGCTCCGGAAATGAAGCAAAATTTTTCAATTGCAAATTATTATTTTGAAAAAGGAAAATCTTTTTTTGAATCAGGAAATAAAAAAGAAGCAGAAGAATGTTTTAATCTTGCAAGTAAAAAAATAAATCAAATTAAAATTTATTATCCGCGAAATAAAGATGCCAGCAATCTTGCTCTAAAAATTGAACAAATTCTAAACAAAGAAAATTTTGAGCAAAGTTTTGCGAGCAGAGTTAAATCGCTGAGTGAAACGAATTTTTCTGAAAGAAATATTGTTGCGCAGGAAAATTACAATAACTTGCTAGACCTTTATGAATTAAATCCGAATTATCCGAATTTACAAGATATTGTTTTTGAAGCAGAAATTGCACTTGGTTTAAGACAGAAAATTATTCCAGACAGCAAAATAAAACGTTCTTTAGAGATTTCAAATAATGCAAAAAAAATTTTAGAAAATGCTGGCAGAGATTCTTTTAAACTTGAACAGGCAAAAAAATTAGCATTGCAATCGCTTGAATTAAATCCGGAAAACAACGACTCCCTTACAATTCTTGATGAAATTTCTTTTAGAACAGGAAATCGTTCGGCGGTTATTCTTTCGGTTCAAGAAGAAGAACTTTATAATTCGGCAGTTAAATTTCTTCAGGAAGGAAAAATTTTTAAGGCAAGAGAAAATCTGAATAAACTTTTAGAAAATCCTGCAAATTTAAATTCTGCAAAAATTCAAAAACTAAAACGAAGACTTTCACAGTAGCAAAAGAGGATAAAATGAAAAACAAAAAAATTTTTATATTTTTTACATTGCTCGGAAGTTGTCTTTTTGGATTTTTAAAACCGCAAAACCTTAACGCTCAAATTCATTATTTTGAAGATGAAATCAGCATTTCTGATTCAGAATTTATAAGTAAATTTCCAACTGGCGTAAGTTCAAAAAATAAAAACTTTTCTTCAGCATTTTTTTGGGAAGAATCAAAACTAAACAAAAAAAATAGTTCTGAAATTTTTCTAAGTGGAAGTTTTTCAAAAAATGGAATTGACTGGAATAAAAAAGAAAGATTTCTGGGACCTTTTTATTCAAACAGTTTTTTACCTTTAATTTTTTCAGTAGCACAAAATTCTAAAGGAATTACAGCGATTGCAGTTTTAAGTTCGCCAAATGAAATTTGTGTTTTTTCAAGCAGCGATGATTTTTCTTCTTATGATTCATATATTTTAGAAAATCAAAATGGTGAATATGTTGCACCACGAATTTTTGTAAATTCAAAAGATGAATTTATTTTGTTTCTGACAAAAACGATTTCAAATTCAGCAGATGATTTTAGCGATTCTTATTCTCTTTCTTATACAAAATCAAAAGACTGTAAAATCTGGACTGAAATAAAAAATTTTTCTGAAAGCACAAAACAAAATAACGCTTTTAATCCAATCGTTCCTTTTATGACAACTGACGGAAAAAAAGATTATTTAATTTTTCAAGTTCAATACAGAGATCTTTCGCAAAACAGAAAAAATCTTGTCTTAACGCAACAACTTTATGCAAGCATTTCTTCTGACGGCGGAAACACCTGGAGCAAGGCACATCTTATTACGGGGAAAAATTCTTTTGATTCTGCGGATGAAGAAAAATTTCTTAATTACAATAATCAAAATGCAAATCTTTTGTGCAGCAATTCTGAATTTTATTTGGCATGGGAACGCTCTTCTTCAACTTCAACAAATTCTGAAATTTACTTTGCAAAATTAAATTCAAATCTTGAAATTGAATCTGTTCCTGAAAAAATCAGTAGTGGAGGTTTTGCTTCAAGACCGCTTTTATTTGAAGACGAAAATTTTATAAATCTTTTGTGGTTTAGGAATATTAAAGAAAACCAGGCAATTTTTCTGGCACAACGAGAAAATTTCTGGTGGAACGAAACTTTAGAAATTTCAAGCGGAAACACAACTTATCCCTGTTACATTTTTACACAAAAAAAACTTTCACTTGCCTGGGAAAAATCAAATTCAAAAAGTACACAAATAAATTTTATGAATTCAGACAATTCTTGTGCACAGCCAAAAATTCAAGGTTTAAATTTTAAAGATGGGGAACATTCAAAAAATTCAAAATTACAGGCACAAGTTAGCACAACTTACGATCATTCTGGAATAAAAGGTTTTTCATGGATTTGGACGCAAAACAAAAATCAGGAAATTCCAAAAACAGAAAATCCCAAAAATATTGCAGAAGATAATATTTTAAATCTTGACACGCAAAAAGATTCTTCTGGATTCTGGTATTTAAAAGTTAAGCAGCAAGATTATGCAGGCAACTGGTCAGACGAAACTTTGCTAAGTTATTATTTTGATGATGTTCCGCCAAAAAAACTGGAAATAAAAAATCTTAAACTTGATAAAAACAATTTAAGTGCCACAAGCAATTTTAATTTTTCATGGCAAACTGATAAAACTGAAAGCGACATTTCAGGTTTTACATATAGCTTAACCTTTCTTGATTCAATCCCAAAAGAAATGGCAGACAATTCAAGGCACAAAACAAAATTAACAGACGAAGAAATTCAAAATCAAATTGATGAAATTTACAATAAAAATTTTTCGCTTCTCGATTTTTATACAAGCGACAAAAATTTAATTGATGAACAAAAAAATAAATTTTCTCTTCCAAAATCAATTTTGACAAAAGATTTTCAAGTTTCATTTAAAAACAGAAAAAATGGACTTTATGTTTTTGCACTCGCAGCGATTGATGAGGCGGGAAATATTGGTGAACCTTCTTACATTGAAATTCTTAACAACAAATACGAGCCTGAAACTTACATAAACACAGTTTCTTCTGTAAGAAATAAATTTGGCGACGTTGCAATTAAAATTAACGGCGGCGGTTTTTTGTACGATGGAAAAATCACTTCAATTTTTTTAGACAAAGACGGAAAACTTCCCTATGATTACACGCTTGAACTTTTAAATGATGATTTCAAAATCATTTCAGACAATACAATTTCAACAAAAAAACTAGAACGAATAAATGCTGGAAAATATAAGATTGGGCTTTTTCATTCTGACCGCGGACTTTATTTTGAAAAATCTGCAAGTCTTGAAATTTCAGAAATGGGAAATGTTAAGAAAAAAAATTCTTATATTTTTGAACCAAACTGGAAATCAGCAAAAAATTTAAATTCTAAAAAAATCAATTTTATGGTTTTTGTAAACATTGCAATATTCACTTTTGCTTTATTTGGAATTTTTGTGTCAGTAAAAGCAATTATAAATTCTGTGCGCGAAAGAAAAATTATAAACGCAGAAGTTTTGGCACTTATAAAAGGAGATCTTATGCCTCAAGAAAAAAAACGCAAATCAGTAAATTTAAAAAAGAAAACTTTTAGTTTAAGAACGAAACTTGTTTTATACACAATGATTTTAGTCAGCATAATTGATATTTTGATTTTTAATGTTTTTGGTTTTTATATGATTTTTAAACAAAGACAGACACTTGCAAAAAGTTTGGAACAAAGAGTTAATTTGATGATGGATTCAGTTTCAAAAATTGCAAGTTTCAGTTTAACTTCAAATCCAGATCTTGTAAGTTTAAACGACGCGGCGGAACAGACAAAGGCACTTGCAGAAAGTAACTGGGCAAGCATTTTAGGCTACAGTTCAAATCAAAATGATACAAATCTTAACACAATTTGGGCAACAACTGACGAAAATATATCTTCAAAAATTGACGGTGAAATTTATAAGCAGGGATTTTCTCGATTAGTAATTCCAGAGTTAAACGAAATTATTAAAAACACAGAAAACTTAAATGTGGAAGCAAATAATCTGGTGTCAGAAATATCACAAAATCTGGAAATTTTAGAAAACGAAGCAGTTTCACTTTCTTCAAAAACTGATGAAAAAAGTATTGCGCGGCAAAATGAAATTCAAAACATTTACAATCAGTTAACAGAAAAAATTTCTTTGCAATTAAATTTGCTTTCGGAAAAAGGAACTGGCTCTTATCCAAAATTTAGCATGAAAAATATTTTAGATGAACAAAATTCTAATTACACTTTTTACAAGCCAATAATCACTTACAAAAACAATCAGACAAATTATTTACAGGGAATTATTTTGATTCAAATAAGTACAGAAAGGCTTTTAAAAGAAATTTCTCATCAGCGGATAATTATTTTTATTACTTCATTTATAATTTTTATGGTTGCCCTAATTACAACTCACATTTCTGCATCAATTCTCGCAAAAATTTTCATAAAACCAATAAATCAACTTGTTGAACACGTAGAAATAATTCGCGACACAGAAGACAAAGAGCAACTCGAAGGAAAATATATTGAAGTAAGGCGAAAAGATGAACTTGGAATTTTGGGCGACACTGTAAACGAAATGACTCGCGGTTTGGTAAAAGCAGCCGAAGCATCAAAAACACTTGTTCTGGGAAAGGATATTCAAACTAAATTTTTGCCTTTGCAAACTGATAAAAACGGGAACACTTTAACAACTGGAAATCTTGAAGCAAACGGAGCCGAATTTTTTAGTTATTACGCTGGAGCAGAAGAACTTTCCGGCGATTATTTTGATTACAAGCAACTCGATGAAAATAATTTTGCAATTATAAAATGTGATGTTTCAGGACACGGAGTTCCAGCGGCTTTAATTATGGTTGAAGTGGCAACTTTATTTTTGAGTTATTTTAAAAACTGGGACATGAAAAATCCAAAGCAATCATACAATATTTCTCCGATTGTGGAACAAATGAATGATTTGCTGGAAAGCCACGGATTTAAAGGAAGGTTCGCTGCGTTTACACTTTGCATCTTTAACACAAAAACTGGCGAATGTTACTTTTGCAATGCTGGCGATAATCTTATTCAAATTTATGACAGTTCAAACAGAAAAAAAATCACACTTACACTAAAGGAAACGCCTGCAGCTGGAATGTTCAGCACAAATTTAATTGATTTAAAAGGCGGATATCTGGTTTCAAAAATCACTTTAAAAAAAGATGATGTTCTGTTTCTTTACACAGACGGACTTGAAGAAGCAAAGCGAAATTTCCGTGATGAAAATTATAATCTAGCGGTTTGCAATGAAATAAAAAATAAATCGTCAAATAAATCAAATTTGGAAAAACTTGATGTTTATAAAAATCACAATTTTGGGGAACTTTATGAAGAACTGACTAGTGAACGTGTAAACAGCATAATTGAAGCCGTTTATGCAAAATCAAAATATACGCTGAAAAAATCTAATTGTCCGGAGCACGACAGAATTACTGAATTTGATTTTTCAAACTGCAATGAAAGTGCAGAAGACGCAATTATGGCTTTAGTTTCTGTTGAAAAAATTTTCCGCATGTACAAGCCGAACGAAACGCAAAAAAATGATAGAGTTCTTGTTGATAAAAAAATTGACAGTTTTTTGAAGCAGCATTTTGTTCAGTACGAAATTTACTGCAGCGACAAACGTGAAATTGAAAATGATCCGCTTCACTTTTATTATTATGGAGTTCTTGAAGATCCTCAGTATGATGATTTGACGCTTGTTGGAATTAAGAAAAACTGATTTTTGATTTTGAACGAAGCAGTTGACTGGCGCTTGTGTTTATGGGGGGGGGTATTGCCAGTTGACTGGCGCTTGCGCCAGAAGACCGTCAGTCCTCAAAGTAAAGCGGCGCTTGTACCAGAAAACTTCACGCGGGAAAACTTGACTGGCGCTTGTGCCAGAAAACTTGAAATCTTCTGCAAAAGTACAGAAATTTTCTGGCAAACAGTCAGCAGAAAAATCCGCTGGCAAACAAAATCCAACGGCAGAAAAAAAATTTTATTTCATCACCTTTTCGCCACGGTCCATTGCAACAAGACCAGACTTTAAAAGTTCAAGAATTCCATAAGGCTCAAGCAATCTGATTAACGAAGAAATTTTATCTTCACTTCCAGTCGCTTCAACAATCAAAGATTCATTTGCAACATCAACAATATGCGCTCTAAAAATATTGCAGGTTTCAATAATAACTGCCCTGCTCGAACCGTCCGCTTTTACTTTTATTAAAGCCATTTCGCGCTGAGTTGTAGAAGATGATTCACAATGTTCAATCGAAATTACTTCCACAAGTTTTGAAAGTTGCTTTTCAATCTGTTCAAGAATATATTCATCACCACAAACAACTATTGTCATTCGCGATTTATTTGGATCAGAAGTTTCACAAACATTTAAAGAATCAATATTATAACCACGACGACTAAAAAGTCCGGAAACACGACTAAGCACGCCAGCACGATTTTCAACTAAAACCGAAAGTACATATTTTTTTTCCATTTTATTTCCTCCTGGAATTTAACATTCCGTTAACTGACCTTCTAAATATACACCCAAAAGTCTAACTGATTCTGTATTTTCTTTTAATTCATTCAACAATAATTGTATAAAATCATTTCTTTCATGACAAATATTTTTCATTTCAATATCAACATAAAACCAGCTTTTCCACAACTGACCTTTTATAGGTCTTGATTCAATGCGCGTCATATTCAATTTGTATTTATCAAAAACGCCCAAAACTTTGTAAAGTGCGCCAGGAGCATTTTTTGTTGTAAAAATAAAAGTTGCTGTGTTTGCATTTTCAATTTTATCAAAGGCGGAATTTTTCTTTGTAATCAAAACGAAACGCGTATAATTTGTTTTTTCATCCTGAATATCCTGAGAAAGCACATCAAGATTGTAGATTTTTGCATTTACAAGTGATGCAATGGCAGCTTTAGATTTATCGCCACTAGACGAAACGTATTCAGCAGCAGTCGCCGTAGAAACAGAATCAATTAAGGTCCAGTTTTTATGTTCTTCCAGAAATTTTCTTGACTGACCAAATCCCTGGGAATGAGAATAAACAGTTTTTATATCTTCAAGTTTTGTTCCTTTGCAAACCAAAAGTGAATGATGAATGCTCAAACTTACCGAACCAACAATTACAATATCATCATGGCGAATAAAATTATCATAATTTTGATAGACAGAACCATTTAAACTGTTTTCAATAGGAATCATTGCGTACTGAACTTTTTGTTTTGAAACAGCAGCGAAAACTTCGGTAAAAGAATCAAGTGCAAAACTTTCAACTTTATTATCGAAGTATTTTTCTATTGCCTGCTGAGCATAAGCGCCAGGTTTTCCTGAATACGCACAAAGTATTTTTTCTGATGACATTTCCATTCTTTGCTCTTCGTTTTGTTCAACAATTTTTTGATTCACAATATTTTATTCACAGTTATTTTCTGATTTTGCTGATTTAAAAATTTTGCTGATTTTCAGTTTGCAAAAAAATTAAAAGTTAGAACTGTTCCAGGTAACTGTACGCAAAATATCACCAAAAACGCCAGCCGCAGTAACTCCGGCACCAGCGCCATAACCGCGAACCGTAAGAGGAATTGGAGTATAACGTGCCGTATGGAAAACAAAGGCATTTTCTCCGCCCTTAACGCCGTAAAGCGGATCTTCTGGTCCAACTTCAAGAATTCCCACGCTAACCTTTCCGTCTTTTATAGAAGCCGCCATTCTAAGCACTTTATTTTCTTTTTTAAGCGCCGCCATTTTTTCATCAAAATAAGAATCAAGTTCCGGCAGTTTATCTAGAAATTCCTGTGTACTTCCTTCAAGACTAAAATTTTCTGGGAATATTGAGCGCATTTCAATATCTTCAAGTTCAATTTCCATTCCAGATTCTCGGGCAATAATTAAAGCCTTTCGCGCAACATCAGTTCCTTTTAAATCATCGCGAGGATCCGGCTCTGTATAACGAAGTTCTTTTGCTTCGAGAACCGCTTCGCTAAATTTTTTACCTTCATCAAGTTTTCCAAAAATATAAGAAAGTGAACCAGACATAATTCCATTGAAACCAGTAAGTTTATCGCCTGACCTGAAAAGATTTTGCAAAGTATCAATGATTGGAAGTCCAGCACCAACATTTGTTTCGTAAAGAAAACGAACATGCATTTCATTCGCAGTTTCACGAAGTTTGTGATAAAAATCCATGCTCATAGAATTTGCTCTTTTGTTTGGAGTTGCAATATTCATTCCAGTTTTTAAAATATCCAGATAACGTTCCGGTAAATCATAACTTGCCGTACAATCAACAAAAATTGGATTAAGCGGCTTTGTTTCTTTTACAAATTCCAAAATTTCGTCAAGATTTGTTTTTTTGCCATTAAGTTTTACCTGTTCACGCCAGCCGTCAAGTTTTATTCCGTCAGCATTAAAAATCATTCCGTCGATATTTGCGATTGCCATAACCTTAATATCGATTCCCTGCTCAAGAAGTAAATTCTGCTGTTCATTAATTTGATCAAGCAAAGTGCCACCGATTGTGCCAGCGCCAAATGCATAAACTTGAATTGAATGAACGGTATTGAAGAAAAACTGATGAACAACACGAACTGCCATATTTCCATCTTCTGCCTTAATTACCGCAGAAATGGAACGCTCGCTAGAACCCTGAGCAATGGCAAGAATGTTAATATCACGACTTGCAAGAGAATCAAAAAATGTTCCAGCAATGCCGCGTTTTTGCTTCATCGCATCCCCTACAATCGAAACAATAGAACAATCCTTTTGAACTTCAATAGGATTTACAAGTTTTGTGCCGATTTCAAGTGCCAGTTCTGATTTTAAAACATCTTGAACTTGCTCACAAAACGCTTTTCGAACGCAAAACGAAAGAGTGTATTCCGAAGATGACTGAGTAATCAGCAAAATTGAAATTCCAGCGTTGCTAACCGCAGAAAAAATTCGAGCAGCCATACCCTTTCTGTCCTTCATTCCAGAACCACTTACAGAAATCATAGAACAATCTTTTAAGCAACTAATGCCACGAACCGGACCCGAAGATTTTTCACTTTCAAAAGGTCCTCTACCAATTCTTGTGCCGCGAGCAGAAGGATTATGAGAATTCAAACTCCATGCTTCAATATTTTTTGCAGCCAGCGGAGCCAAAGTTTTTGGATGAAGAACTTTAGAACCAAAAAATGAAAGTTCCATCGCTTCTTCATAACTCATATCCTTAACCAAAATCGCATCTTTTACAACGCGAGGATCTGCTGTGTAAATTCCATCAACATCAGTCCAAAATTCAACTCTTTTAGAACCCAAACACGCACCAACAATCGCTGCACTAAAATCAGAACCATTGCGACCCAAAAGTCCCATCACAGGCTTTTTACCGGTTCCGCCAATCCATGAACAGATAAATCCCGGGAACAAAAGAATTTGCGCTAAAGGCGAAGAACCGTCTCTAAAATCAGCAAAGGCGTCCGCACAATGAGCATAATCTGGATCGCCTTCTTTTTGATTTCCTGTTGTAAAAATATATTTTCGGGAATCAAGCAAAACTACACTTTGACCCTTTGCAATCAAGGTTTGCTCTACGATTGGAGCACACATAAGTTCGCCCATTCCCATAATCCGGCAATGAACGCTGTCTGGACATTCAGCAAAAGTTGCAATTCCAGCAAGAAGTTTTTCAAGTTCAGCCAGATTTTCACTGATTTTTTCCATTACATTTTGTGAGTTAAATGAAGGAAGTGTCGCTTTTATTTGTGAACAAATTTCTTCATGAATATTTTTAAGTTCATTTACATAAGCGCTCGGATTTTTTCCGGTTATACAAGCGTCTATTGCTTCCTGTAATTTATTTGAAACGCCAGCAACTGCACTCACAACAACAGATATTTTGTCATTTGCAGCACGGCCAGTCATAATTTCAACACTATCTAAAATGCGTTTTGCAGAACCCATACTTGTTCCGCCAAATTTAAGTGTAAGCATAAAATTTTCCTATTAAACCTAAAATTGATGTGGATTTTAACATTTATCATTGTAAATTACAATAATTTAAATTTCTGTATTCTTGCGCTACGTTTAAGTCCCCAGGTGCAGAAGACTTAGCCCGCCGTGCAGCCATTGCGAAGCAAGCCACCGCAACAAAGTGAGGAGGCCGAACGTTAGTGAGTGGCGGAAGGGCGGTTTACAAAAAAATTTGCTGTTTTTTTTAGAAATTTTCAGTAAAAAGTTAAATTCGCTCCAAAAAAACAACAATCTAATTGCAAATTGCGTCAATATTCGCTTTTCCGGCTGTTACAAAGGGCAAAACATTTTCGTTCATTTCAATTTCAAGTTTTACAAAATGAGGCCCCGCAGAAAACGCTTTTTTGTACCATTCAGAATCAGAAGTTGCATCTATTGCGTCCAAATTAAATCCTTTGGCAACTCCCAAATAATCCGGCAGTTTTTCAAAAATACTTGCACTGTAATTTTTTTGAAACAAATATTCCTGCTGCTGGCGAACCATTCCGAGCGTTCCGTTTTGAAGCATAATGATTGTTACATTCAAATTTAATTCATACAAGGTTGCGAGTTCCTGAATATTCATCAAAATACTTCCGTCGCCTGTAATACAAATTATTCTTTTGTTAGGATTTGCTAGAGCCGCACCGATTGCAGAGGGCAAACCGAATCCCATGGTTCCCAAAGAACCGCTTGTTAAAAATTGACGCGGATGTTCAACCGGATAATATTGAGCCGTCCACATTTGATGCTGGCCAACATCAGTTGTAACAAGAATTTGTTCTTCGCTTATTCCGACTTTTGCTGCCATTTCCGGAAGTTCTTTTATAAAAAGCCGCGGATTTATTTTTTTTGCAGAAGACGGGCGGCCACATTCAATGCTTCGTGTTTTTGAAAAAAGTTCAGAAAGTTCTTCAAGCCAAGCCTGACGCTTTTGTTTTGATTCAGAAACAGAAAATTTGTCGGTTTTTGCAGAGGATTTTTTATCAGCAACATCAGAAACATCAACTTTGCCCGCAGAAACATCAACTTTGCCGGAAACATCAACTTTACCCGCAGAATCAAGTTTTTCTTCAAGTTTTGGAAGCACATCTTCTAAATTACCAACAAGTGAAAGATAACTTGGCAAAATTTTATTTATTTCCGCAGCGTCAATATCAATATGAAGAATTTTTGCATTAGGACAAAATTTGCTGATAACGCCAGTTGCTCTGTCATCAAAACGAACTCCCAGCGCTAAAACAACATCACTTTCGTACATTGCACGATTTGCCGCGCTTGAGCCATGCATTCCTAGCATTCCAAAATTATATTTATAAGAACATGGAAGTGCACCAATTCCCATTAAACTGGAAACAACCGCCGCATTATATTTTTTCAAAATTTTATTGATTGTGGCAGAAGATTCATTTGTATTGCAACCGCCGCCCAAATAAAAAACTGCTTTTTTGGCATTAGTTAAAATTTGCGCCATTTCCTGCAAGATTTTGTCAAGTTCATTTTGTGGCGTATAAAATCTTTGTGCAAAAAGTGAATGTTTAAAACCTGAACGTCTGCCGTTTTTAAGAAAATTGATTTGCGGCCATTCTTTAAATTCCACAACTTCAGTTTGCACATTTCTTGGAACATCAATTAAAACCGGACCTGGTCTTCCGCTAACTGCAATTTCAAACGCCTTAGGAATTACATCCAAAAGTTCAGCAGCGGATTTTACCATAATACTGTGCTTGGTGATTGGAAATGAAAGTCCAAAAGTGTCTGCCTCTTGAAAAGCGTCAGTTCCAATTAAAGACAGATTAACCTGCCCTGTAAAAGCAATAATCGGGACGGAATCACAGCGTGCATCTGCAATGGCAGTTAAAAGATTCATTGCACCAGGTCCGCTTGTTGCCATACAAACTGCCGGTTCGCCAGAAGAACGACTTATTCCCTGCGCAATAAAACCAGCCGCCTGTTCCTGACGAACTAAAATGTGCTTAATTTTGCTTCTATTCAATTCATCGTAGAGCGGAAGAATAGAACCTCCAGGAATTCCTGCAACCATAGAAATTCCTTCTAATTCCAAAAGTTTTACAATAATTTGTGATCCCGTAGCTTTTATCATGTGGACAATTTTATATTTTATATTTGCTTTTTACAAGAATTCTGATTTTTTTTTGAATGGCACTTATGTCGTAATTGTGAACCTCAGGTGAAGCAATCTATTAACACTTAGCAGAAAAAACTTTTGGATTTTTTGGATTTTTTGGA
>CAZDAY010000020.1:0-1240 GCA_964503435.1 uncultured Treponema sp. | reverse complement strand
TTTTGGATTTTTTGGATTTTTTGGAGCATGCTCTTCTGTTCATTACTTAAGTTTCTAAGCAAACTGTTCGCCCTAAACATTTCCCGCTTTCCACACTTCCGCTTTCGCTTCATTCTCTGCAAAAATTTTGCAGAGAACGCTCTTCGAGCGGTGTTCCAATCGGGGCTAAGTCGTTTTAATTTTTGCATCCTTGTCGCCATCTTCTGTGAGGGGAACATGGTTCAGTAACAGTTCAAAAAACTTATCTGCACAAAACGCTTTTCATAATTTTGTCGTATAATCTGTCGCTTAATAAATTTTTAAAAAATACAAAAGGTTTTGCATAGGCTCCTATTAAATATCTAATCTTGGGATTTTTTGCAGTAGCGGCTTTTACAACTGTTTTAGAAATTATGCTTGGCTCACTTGCCTTTTTATTTTGCGGATTATAATTTTCTTCATAAAATTTTGCTGTAGAATTTGCATTTTTTGAATAAGCGGAATTTTCTGAATATTTTTTTATGTTATCTGAAGCAATTTTTCCCCAGTCTGTTTGAATAAGTCCAGGTTCAATCAAAATCACTTTTATGCCAAAATCTGAAACTTCAAGCCGAAGAGCATCGCTTAAAGCTTCTACACAATATTTTGATGCGTGGTACCAGCCCAAAAAAGGACTTGAAAATCTTCCTGCCATAGAAGAAATATTTATAATTCTACCTTCACCCTGTTTTCGCATATAAGGCAAAACCAGGCGTGAAATTTGTGCTAAGCCAAAAACGTTTACATCAAATTGATTTTTTGCTTCTTCTAAAGGAATATCTTCTATTGAACCGCCCAAACCATAGCCGGCATTGTTTACCAGAAGATCAATCCTTCCTTCAGCCTTTATAATTTCTTCTACACAATTTTTTATTGACTCTAGATTTGTAATGTCCAAAGAAATACCTTTTGCACCCCAAGCAGAAAGTTTTTCCAGCAATTCTGTTCTGCGGGCGGCTCCGTAAACCATATAACCTGCCTTTACTAAGCGGATTGCTGTGTCGTAGCCAATTCCAGAAGATGCTCCGGTTACCAATGCAACTTTTTTCATAAATTTTCTCCTAATAAAATAAAAATTAAATTTAAATTTTCTGCAAGAAATTAAAAAATGCACTCCCAGCAAGAACACTTCTTTGAAAAACGGCTTCCGCGTTCGCTTCGCTCACTTGTGCAGATTGTTTTTCAAAGTAGAACCTTGCCTACGTGCATTTTTTTTACATTC
>CAZDAY010000019.1:12375-14716 GCA_964503435.1 uncultured Treponema sp. | reverse complement strand
GCCCGCCGTGTAGCACCTTTAGTCTCGGGCAAAATATTTTGCCCGAGATGGAGCGACAGCGGAAGTGCGAAAGGGCGGTTAGCACAAAAAAATTCGCTCCAAAAAATAAAAAAATCATGCGGATTTTACAATTCCAATCGCACCAAAAAGTCCTAAACTTGCTGCCATCATAATTAAACCTGCAATTAAAACGCCCAAAACAACAGCCAGAACGGTTTCTTTAAAATTCATATCCAAAAGACTTGCCGCTAAAGTTCCTGTCCATGCACCAGTTCCGGGCAAAGGAATTCCCACAAAAAGCATAAGCGCTATAAAAAGCCCTCGACCTGCCTTTTCTTGCAATTTTTCGCCAGCATGCGAACCCTTTACCAGAAAAAATTTACAAATTTTCCCAATAAAACGTTTGTCCTGCCCCCACTCAAGAAATTTTCTTGCAAACAAATAAATAATAGGCACCGGAACCATATTTCCAATAATGCAGACAATGTAAGACGGAATTATAGGAAGATTAAAACCTTGCGAAATAGGAATCGCACCTCGAAGTTCAACAAGCGGAAGCATCGAAACAAAAAAAATTGCAATGTATTTTCCAAGCATGAATTTTATTATAGAAGATTTGTGCTTTACATTCAATCTGCGCTAATGTCGCCACGCTAATTGAACAAAATGACAAAAAGTGTCAAAATAAAATAAAAAATTTGCCATAAAAAGCAAAATCAAATTGCAAATCTGCAACAAAACGATTCAGCAATTAGTTTAAAAATCACTTTAACAGGAGAAAAAAATGGCTGTAATTAAACCGATGATTCGAAGCAATATCTGTATAAATGCTCATCCAGTTGGCTGTGCTAAGGAAACATTTAATCAGATAAATTACGTTCGTTCGCAAAAATCTAAGCGTGGAATTAAAAATATTAAGGAAGGCGGAAAAGGTCCAAAAACTGTTTTGGTTTTAGGCTGCTCAACCGGTTATGGACTTGCGAGTCGCATTGTGGCGGCTTTTGAATATGGTGCTGACACGATTGGCGTTAGTTTTGAAAAAGAAGCGTCTGAAAAAAAAGGCGGAACTCCGGGCTGGTACAACAACAAAGAATTTGACAAGGAAGCGGCGGCAGAAAATTTGCGTTCTGCAACTTTTAACGCTGATGCTTATGCTGATGAAACCCGCACTGAAATTATAAATCAAATTAAAGAATGGAACACAAAGGTCGATTTAATTGTTTACTCTTTGGCAAGTCCTGTTCGCACTGATCCAGACACAAAAGTTTTGTATAAATCTGTTATTAAACCAATAAATCAAGTTTATGCTGGTGCTGCTTTGGATATGATGACTGGCAAAATCACACAGGCATCTACTCAGCCGGCAGAAGGCGATGATATTTCTAACACAGTAAAGGTTATGGGTGGCGAAGACTGGGAACGCTGGATTAAGCAACTTAAAGATGCAAACGTTCTTGCGCAAGGTTGTCGTACAGTTGCTTATTCTTACATTGGACCAGAACTTTCGCATGCAATTTACCGCGACGGAACTATTGGAGAAGCAAAAAAAGATTTGGAAAAGCGTGCGCATAATATTGATTCAAGTCTTAAAGAACTTGGTGGAGCCGCTTATGTTTCTGTAAACAAGGGATTGGTTACTCGCTCTTCTGCGGTAATTCCGATTATCAGCGAATATTTGGGCGTTTTGTTCAAAGTGATGAAAGAAAAGGGAACACACGAAGGCTGTATTGAGCAAATGGAGCGACTTTTTGCGGAACGACTTTACACGGGAAGCGAAAATGGAGCAGGAAAAGTTCCAGTTGACGAAGAAAATCGAATCCGAATGGACGACCTCGAACTTGCCGATGATGTTCAAGCGGAAGTAAACAAAATTATGCCTACAGTTACGGAAGAAAATGTTGAGCAAACAACAGATTTGGCTGGTCTTCGCCACGATTTCCTGGCTATAAACGGATTTGATGTTTCTGGCGTGGATTATAATGCCGACATCAGCGATATGTCAAAAATTGATTAAAAATTAGCACTTGATTCAAAAAAGCGGCGGTTTCTTAATAAAACTGTCGCTTTTTTATTTTGTTTTTTGGAGCACGTTTAAATTTTTACCGTAAAATTTTCTGTGCTAACAGTCCGAGCCAAACAAAACCCGCTCGTCAGGGTTTCGGCTTATCGCCTCCATTCTCTGCAATTATGCTAAGTGGCACGTCTTTGCGAGAAGCAATACGACTTTGCAATCTACTAGCCTTAGCAAAAAAAACTGCCACTCTTGCAGAGAACGCTCCTTACGTCGCGCCCTTATAATCGGGGCTAAGTTTTACTTCAAGAATATCTGTATACAAAAAAA
>CAZDAY010000019.1:0-12275 GCA_964503435.1 uncultured Treponema sp. | reverse complement strand
AGGTCAAGAATGATCGGGGCTAAGCTTTACTTCAAGAATATCTGTATACAAAAAAAATGCCGACAGGGACGTCGGCGTAAATCACAGAAGACTTTGAGAATTTTCGCAAAGTGAAAATTCTCGTTATTGACAGGAGGTCAAGAATGATCGGGGCTAAGCTTTACTTCAAGAATATCTGTATACAAAAAATAAATTCTTCTGCTCGCGGCGGTTTATTTTTAATCAAGATACTCAAGCAAAATTGATGCTAAAATTTTCTTAAGTGAAATGTTTTTAAGGTCTTCTACTGGTTCAAAGGTCCAATCATTTTCAGAAAGCATTTCAAAAGGAACAGAACTTGTTGCTGATTTTTCAAAAGCGCTGTAATTCGGAATGTAGAAAAGACTCCAAAGTGTATCATCAAAAGTAATAGAAGTTATTTTTTGTTCTTCTTCCTCACTCAAACCAGAATCAACTGAACTTTCATCTTCTTTGTTAAAATCTATTTTCCCGCTGTAGTTTTTAAAAATCCATTTGTTAGACAAAGTTGCATTTACGGCATCTGAAGAATCATTTGTAAAAACCATAAAGATGTTCCAACCCTTTCCAAGTGTAATACCTTTTTGTAAGTCTGAATCCGTTGAATAAGTGCCATCATTATACATCATATAAGCAGAAACCTTATATTCAACGTTGTTCAATGTATATGAAACATCTTTTTTAACCCAAACATTTTGCTTTGCAATGTCTTTTAAATTACACGAACTTGCAAAAATCACAATTCCAAAAATCAAACTTGCTGTTAAACATTTAAAGAAATTTTTCATAAAACTTCCTCCAAAGTAAAAATTTAAAATTTCAAAATCCGCTTTTAAAATTTTAAGTGAATTTTGAAACTTCTTTACAAGGATTCTAACACATTTTATAAAATTTGTCCTATTCTTAATTTTATTTTAAATGTCTGGTTTAGAAAAAATTTTCAACGTTATTTTGTATCAAAATAAAATATGCCACAAAAAACTTTCTCGCATTATTTACAACAAAGTTCCTTGCGTATCAGCAGAACTTAAATGCGTTATTTCTTGCGCCTTGGATTTTACAGCGTTAAAAAGTTTTTCATTATCATCTTGATTTTCAGAAATTATTCGCACAAAAACTGAACCTGCAACAACTGCTTCTATATAATTTGCGATTGCTGCGGACTGTTCGCCATTTGAAATCCCAAATCCTCCGTAAACTTTTGAACCGCCTTCGCCAACTTTTTTTATGAAAGTGACTGTTTTGTCATCAATTTTTGTATTTTGACCGGTAATTCCTGTTCTGAGTGCAGCGTAAATGTATTTAAATCCAGCGTGCGCCATTTTGTCTAAGCGTTCACGACTCATGCTTGGAGCAGCCACTGGAATATTTTCCATTCCGTTTTCTTTGCAGGCTTGTGTTAATCCTTCATCGCAGTCAAACGGCAAGTCTGGAATAATCATTCCTTTTACGCCACATTCTGACGCTTTCTTGCAGAAATTTTTAATTCCAGGCGTGTAGATTAAAGAGCCATAACTCATTATGTAAATTGGAAGACTTGGAAATTCTTTGTGAATTCGTGCAATAAAATTAAGTCCGTCTTGAGTTTTGTAATTTCTGCTTAAAACTTCTGTGCACGCCGTTTGTATTGCAGGACCGTCGGCACTTGGGTCGCTAAATGGAAGTTGAATTTCTAAAATATCTGCGCCACCTGCAACAAGCGCTTTTGCTGCAGTAAATGCAAGTTCATTTGTTGGATAACCGGCAACTAAATGCGCCATAAGTTTTATTTTTTGCATATAAATTTCCTTTTTTGTGATGATAGTTTTCGAAATCACCATTTTTTTTCGCTACGAGGTATTGTAATCGAGTTTGCCTTGCAAACATCATAGAGGTGTTTCCGCTAGACGCAACGAAAGTGCAGCCTAAGAAAAGGCTTTCCCCACCTTTATATTTTTAACTATTCATTAAATCAGCGTCGTGGATATCCTGTGCTTTATTCAATCTTTCTAATTCCGCTTCTAAAAATTCTTTCCATTCAGTAGGACGAAAAACTGGACTTGTTATAAAAATATCTTTATCGCCACGCCCACTCATATTTACAATTATTACATCATCTTTGCTAAGTTTTGGCGCAAGTTTAATTGCCTCTGCACCAGCGTGTGCACTTTCCATCGCAAACAAAACGCCTTCATTTCTTGCAAAAAATTTCAATGCGTCCAGCGCTTCCGTATCAAGTGCCGAAGTAAACTCTACGCGTCCAGATTTTCCCAGGGCTGCAAGTTGTGGTCCAATTCCGCAATAATCTAGCCCCGCAGAAATAGAACGTGTTGGCAACGCTTGCCCATCATCATCAAGCAAAAACCGACTTTTATAACCTTGCAAAATTCCTTCACGGCTAACATTTCCTGTCATTCGGCTGGCATTTTCACCAATCCCCGGCCCAATTCCTCCAGCTTCCACAGCAATCAACCGTGGCTCTTTCTGGTCAATAAACGGCGCAAAACATCCAATGGAATTAGAACCGCCTCCGCAACAAGCAATAATTGCAGTAGGTTTTATTCCTCGATTTTCGCATTGCTGTTTAATTTCCTGCCCAATTACAGACTGAAATTCACGAACAATATCCGGAAAAGGTGCAGGACCAAGCGCAGAACCCAAAACGTAATGTGTTGAATCTGGATTTGCTGCCCAATCACGCATCGCTTCGTTTACTGCATCTTTTAATGTGCGGCTCCCAGAAGTAACCGCTTTAACCTTTGCTCCGTAAAGTTCCATAGAAGCAACATTCGGCTGTTGACGGCGGACATCAACTTCGCCCATATAAATCGTACAGTCAAGCCCCAGTTTTGCACAGGCAGCAGCAGTTGCAAGTCCATGCTGACCGGCTCCAGTTTCAGCAATAATTCGTTTTTTGCCCATATATTTTGCAAGCAAGCACTGACCAATCGCATTGTTAATTTTATGTGCACCTGTATTTGCCAAACCTTCAAGTTTTATGTAAATTTTTGCCCCACCCAAAATTTTTGTGGCAGTCGGAGCAAATAAAAGTGGCGTTTCCCTTCCTATATAGTCACGCTGAATTGTCCTGTATTCATCAAGAAATTTTTGGTCATTCATTGCCTTGTTAAAAGCAAGTTCCAGTTCATCAAGCGGCCGTTTCAAAACTTCAGCAACATATTTTCCGCCAAAATTATCAAAAAATCCATTTTCAGAATGTATCATTTTAATTCATTACTCCTGTTATTTTTAAAAGGATAAAAGTCTTCCTCTCGCTCCCAAGCAAGTCACTCCACGAATTGTTCCTGCAAGCAGTGCCGATTCCCTAAAGAACTTTTTACGTTTCTATTTATAGAAACATTGTAATTAGAAAACAAGATTCTGTCAATAAACATATTTGAATAAATCAGCAGGAAAATTAAAATTCTTATAAACTTCAGTTTTATTTTTTTATATATACAACTATCATTGCTTTAATAAAAAAAACACTTATTTTTAAAAATCGTACAGACTCAAATGCATTTTATAATTACAATATTGTTATTGATGAAAAAGCAATTTTTGAAAACCTATTCTCTGTGTCATTACCTTGATTGAAATATAAAATTTTGTTATTATTTTTTGTCTTTCACTTTGTGATATGCATTTAATAAAATTTAAGAAAGTATTTTAATGAAAAATGTTTTACTGATTACCGATAAATTTATTTTTACCGGATTTTTTTACACGTCAAAAAACCGTCTGATTGGAAATTTAGAATCTTTTACATCAGAAGTTGATTTTTATTTTAACTTTCCAACAAATTATTCTTGCATTGGAATTTTTTTAAGCAACACTTCAATCTTTAATTTTATTTCAGCAAAACGAAAATTATTTGAAAGGTTTTCCTGCCCAATCGTTGATTTAAATAATTTATTAAAAAACATCAAATTTTTTTCCTTCGAAAAATTTATTTCACATAAAACTCAAAAAATAAAAACTTCACACAAAATCGTTCCAAAAGAACACATCGCCAGAAATTTCTTTGAAAATCAAATCAAAAATTCTATCTTAAATGTGCCACCATGGAATTCTTTTTTAATAGACATAAATTTTGAACAACGAGAATTTTTATTTAAAGTAAAACGTGCCTGCGACACAGACGGAATTATTTTGCTGCTCGGAACAAGTGGCAGCGGAAAAAATTATACTGCAAATCTAATACACAATAACAGCAAACGACGAAGCTCTTCTTTTATAAATCAAAATCTGGCTGAACTAAATCCTATGTTAATCGAATCAAAATTATTTGGAACCACAAAATCTGCTTACACTGATGCGATTGAAGGCAAAGGTTTGTTTGAAGAAATTGGAGAAGGTTCTTTGTGTCTTGATGAAGTTCACGAAACGTCTTTAAATGTTCAGTCAAAAATTTATGATATTTTAGATACGGCAAAATATTCGCGGATGGGAAATAATATTAAAAGAAAATTTGGCGGCAGGCTTATTTTTACTACAAATGCTGATTTGAAATTTTTGGTTCAGGACGGAAAATTTAAAGAACCGCTGTATTATAGAATAAAAGTTTTTGTCATAAAAGTTCCTTCCCTGCATGAACACATACAAGATTTAAATCCACTGGCATTAAAATTCGCAAATGACAAAAATAAAACCTTAACTTGTGGCGCATTAAATTTGTTGCATAATCACGGCTGGCCAGGAAATATTCGTGAATTAAAAAATGTTATTTACAGTGCCTGCGATCTTTGCAATACGTTTGATGTTGATGAAAGATTTATAAAATTTGACACTTGATTTTTAAAATTTTCGCACTAACAAATAGGAATCTAAAACAAAAGATGTGGAACACAGAAATGACAAATTCTTAAAAAGTTTGGCTCAAAAATTTCACGAAACAAGATTTTGAACGAAAAAATTTTTTCTTTTGATAAAAAACTGAACAGTAAATTGCAAAATTTATATATGGAAAACATTTCTTGACAGCAAGGATATTGTGAAATATATTTTTGACAAGGAGGACAAAATGTTTGCAATAAAAGCATATTATGATGGAAAATCATTTATTCCTGAAACAAATGTTGACTTAAAACCAATGCAGAAAGCAATCATTGTTATTGATGACGTAGAAAAAAGCGAAGAAAAATCTTCTGCAAAAGGAATCGCACATAAATATGCAAACATAAATTTAATTCCTCTTGAAGAAAAAACAGCATCAATGGCTTTTTCTGGAGAATAAATATGACACTTATAGATACGAATGTTATTCTTCGATATTTACTAAATGATATTAAAGAACAAGCAGAAAAAGCGGAAGAAATAATAAGCAACGGAGCATTTACTTTGCCAGAAGTTATTGCAGAAGTTGTTTATGTACTTTATAAACTTTATAAAATTCCACGAAAAGAAATTAACGACATAGTTTCTCCTGTTTTTAAAGAAATTGAAATAGAAAATAAAAATATTATTTTATTAGCTTTAACTTTATATTCCAATTCTTCATTAGATTTCGTTGACTGCATTTTAATTTCACGAAACAAGATTTTGAACGAAAAAATTTTTTCTTTTGATAAAAAACTGAACAGTAAATTGCAAAATTTATAATACAAATGATGTTATGCTTTGTTAAATAAACGCGTGAGGGATAGTAAGGGCGCACTCGATAGAGTGCGTTCCGTAGCGGCGGTGCTTGCACCAGAGCGGAGGAATGGAGGCGCGGTAGACGCCGTAACCCTGAATAGCCCGACCTGTCGCTTTTGCAGTAAACTGCTCGCTTAGAAAATTTAAGCGCGACTTTTCTGTAGAAACCGAGAAATTAAATACAAGCGCGTACTTGAGTTTTAGACGAAACCGCAAATAATGAAAATCAACTGCGAAGTCGCGTGAGTGCAAGTCAACTGCGAAACTGAAAGTTTTTTTGTAAAACACGCGACAGGGCACGCCCAAATTAAAATAAAAAATAAAATCAGTGGACGTTTTTTTAGTGATGTAATTATCTTTAATTTATGGTCTACGGATATATTCGGGTTAGCACAGATAAGCAGACGGTCGAAAATCAGCGTTTTGAAATCAATAGGTTTTGCGAAAAGAATAATCTTAACATTGGGAAATGGATTGAAGAAACTATCAGTGGAACATTAAAACCAGAAAAGCGTGAACTAGGTGCGTTGCTTTCTAAAATTGGCGAAGGTGATTTGATTATTTGCTCGGAACTATCGCGTCTTGGGCGTTCACTTTTTATGATTATGTCAATCTTGAATCAGATTATGGAAAAAGGCGCACGAGTTTGGACGGTAAAAGACGGATACAGACTTGGTGATGACATTCAGTCAAAGGTACTTGCGTTTGCATTCGGACTTAGTGCAGAAATCGAAAGGAACTTAATCAGCCAGCGGACTCGCGAAGCACTTGCGCTAAAAAAAGCACAGAATATAAAACTAGGTCGCCCCAAAGGTTCCACAAACAAAAAACACTTAACAGACGGTCTTGAATTTCAAATCCGCACAATGCGCTCCTGGGGAATGAGTGTAAATCACATCTCAAAGTTCATTGGAATTTCGCGGACAAGTGTAAAGCGATGCGTGGGGATGGTATAAAAGTAATAAAATCCTGAACTGACATACTTAATGCGACAATCTATAAAATTACAAATTGCACAGATTATCATGTCATGTTTCTACAGGCAAATACTGAACAACATTGAAGTGCAACACCCGAGCCCCGCAATGTTTGCGAAGCAATGTCGTGCAATAATGACAAAATTTTTTTTCTTAAGACAAAACAAAAAAATTATGTATAATGAAGCCATGAAAAAACTTTCAGAAAGCAACCACATGAAAATTCCTTGGAAAAATTATGCACAAAATGATGCTGATGTTTTAATTTCGCAGGCAAGTCTTGTTGCAAAAGCGGCTATGATTGGGCGGCTGGGACTTGAACTTCTTTCTTGCGGAACTGGAGCATGGCGCGTTAGAAGTTCCCTTAATAGAATTTCAAAATCTCTGGGAGTTGTTTGTTCATTCGACATTGGACTTATGACAATTTCTTTTAACTGCTTCGACGGAACAAAAAATATTTCTCAATCTTTAAGTTTAAGCAACACCGGCGTGAACACATATAAACTTTACGCTCTTGAAAAATTTGTAAAAAAATTTGCAAAAGAACGTTCTAATATGACTTGTGCTGAGTTTCACAAAAAACTTGATGAGTTTGGTAAAATTACTACTCAATATTCCATTCCGATTTTGGGGCTGGCGTCTGCGGTTGCTTGCTGCGGATTTACCTTTCTTTTAGGCGGCGGACTTTGGGAAATGCTTCTTGCGTTTATTGGCGCAGGAATTGGAAATATGATTCGGAACATACTCATAAGGCGAAAATACACTCTTTTTATGAACGTTGCGATTTCTGTTTCTGCTGCATGTTTTTCGTATGCGGTTCTTTTTAGAATTCTGCACATTTTGTTTAACATAGGCGATGTTCATCAATCAGGATACATCTGTGCAATTCTTTTTATTATTCCAGGATTTCCGTTTATTACTTCGGGGATTGACCTTGCAAAACTAGATTTACGCTCTGGAATTGAACGATTGACTTATGCAGTAATCATAATTTTAGTTGCGACACTTTCAGCCTGGGTTATGGCTTTAATTTTGAATTTAAAACCGATTGATTTTGAACTGATTGAAATTAAACTTTGGCAAAAAATAATTTTCAGATTGATTGCAAGTTTCTTTGGCGTTTTCGGATTTTCGATAATGTTTAACAGCCCATTAAAACTTGCGGCAACAGCGTCCTGTATTGGTTCACTTGCAAATACTTTGCGTCTTGAACTTGTTGATTTGTGCAATTTTCCGCCAGCACTTGCAGCTTTTTGCGGAGCATTTACGGCAGGTCTTTTGGCATCACTTTTAAAAAGAAAAATTGGTTATCCGCGAATTTCTATTACAGTTCCTTCTATTGTAATAATGGTTCCGGGACTTTATTTCTACAAAGGAATTTATAATCTTGGAATTATGTCACTTTCAGAATCCGCTTCATGGCTTTCTGCAGCAATTCTGATTGCATTTTCACTTCCGCTCGGCCTCGTAAGCGCAAGAATTTTAACAGACCGTTCATTCCGACATGCTTCGTAAGCAAAATTATTAAAATGTGTAAAGATGCCGCCAAGAATATAAAGTTAGCAATCTAGGTCGCATAAAACATCTTGAAATAATTACGCCAAAATAATCTTGAGCGTCTAATAAGAGGACAGCATTTTAATGTCAAGCATTTTACTTGACATTATGTTTTAGATTTTATATAGTATACGGACTTAAGGAGTCTTACCCAAGTGGTAAGGGACAGGTCTGCAAAACCTCTATGCATCGGTTCGATTCCGATAGACTCCTTTTCCATAAAGGCGCTTCTAGTTTTCTAGGAGCGTTTTTTATGTTTTCAGGCCTTTCGAGCAAAGCTGGGGTCTGTTTTTATATATTGGCTGCCAGTTTTTCTGGTGGCCGTTTTCTTTTTTTAACCTCCACCCGTAAACAAAAGATAAATTTAAATTTCTATAACAAAAAAATGTTATTATTGGGCTTAGTTAGTGAACAACGTCGAAGTGCACAAACCACGAGTTCGAAATGACACTATGTTCTGAACTTATTAGACAACCCCATGACAAAAAATTTTCTTAAGTTTATGATATTACACACACGAAACCCCAAAGCAAGTTCTTTTCTTATTCAATAAATTTTTATAAAATACTGTTTATGTCTAAAACTTTGAAAGTTATGGAAGCGAAAATTTTAAAAAGAGCATCTTTTGTTTCTAAAATAAATAAATTTTTGATTTTGATTTTTTTACTTGCGGGAATTCAAAATGTTTTTGCGCAAAATTCAAAAACAACACAATCGGCACAAGATAAAACAGACATTAACTTTTGGAGCGACATTCCAAACGAGCGTCTTGCAAATGAACTTATTTCAAAAATGACTGACGAAGAACTTCTGGCGCAAATTCTTATGTTTGGCTGGGCCGGACAGGAACCTAGCGAACTTTTAAATTCCTGGGTTTTGCAGCGTGGCTTGGGAAGCGTTAAGGTTTTTGGATGGAACACTGACGACACTAAAAAAGTTGCCAGTTCAATTTCTACTTTGCAAAAAGAGGCGGCTTCAAGACCGTTAAAAATTCCGTTGTTTGTTGCAACTGACCAGGAAGGCGGCTGGATTCGGCACGTAAAAGGAGAAACTTCTGACACTCCTGGCAATATGGCGATTGGTTCTAGCGCTTATCCAGTGGACGCATATTATTCAGGATATTACATCAACAAAGAAATCAAAGCCTTAGGCATAAATATGAATTTTGCTCCGACTGTGGATTTATACACGAATCTGGCTTCGACTGTAATTGGTCCGCGTTCTTTTGGCGAAAATCCTGAATGTGCTGGGATTTTGGGCGAAGCATTTGCTCAAGGTTCTATGGCGGCTGGCGTTATTCCCACAGCGAAACATTTCCCCGGTCACGGCGACACAAGTTTAGACAGCCACGGACGTTTGCCACAAATCGACATTGATTTTGAAACTTTAAAAAATCGTGAACTGGTTCCGTTTGAATATCTTGTTAAAGCAAAAATCCCGGCGGTTATGAGTGGACATCTTTCTTTTCCCCAAATCGAAACTGACGGAACGCCTGCAAGTTTATCAAAAAAATTCCTAAGTGAAATTTTGCGTGGTGAACTTAATTATGATGGTTTAATTATTACTGATGATATGATGATGAACGGCGCAACTCTTTTTGCAGGAAGTTTGCACAAAGCAGTTTGCATGGCCATTGAAGCAGGAAACGACATTATTATTTCTTCAACAACTGCAAAACTTTACGATCAACTTTGGACTTTTAATCTTAACCGAATGAAAGAAATTCCAGAATTCAAATCAAGAGTTCAAGACGCAGCCCACCGGGTTATTTTGGCGAAACTGAATTATTTTAAAAGTAATAACGCCGCTCCTTTGTATCCAAATCCAAACACTGTTTCACAATTTATTCCCGACAAAGACGGTGAACATTTTTTCCTTGAACAAGCGTGCCGCTCAATTTGTGCTTACAAAAAAGGAAGTTTATTTCCATTTAAACCGCTCGAAAACGAAAAAGTTTTAATTTGCGGTCCATTTTTGGCTTTATACAACGAAGGAAAAAAACGTTATCCAAATGCTTCGACTTTCCATTTCAGTTATGACCTTAAACAAGATTCAAGTAATTTTGATGCTTGGAATGCAACAAGTTTGACTTCGGTTGCCAGAAATTTTGACACAATTATTATAAATGTTTACGACAAACACACTGCAAATATTGCTCAGCGACTTAAAAATTTAAACAAAAAAGTTATAATTCTTTCTATTATGTCGCCAGTTTTTGTTTTAAATGATTTTGATTGGGCAGACACAATTTTATGCGGCTACAGTTATTCAAATTATTCATTTGCAGCATTATTTGCGGCTTTAAACGGAGAAATTCAAGCAAACGGAAAAATTCCGCTGAATTTAGAATAAAAGCCTAATTTAATTCAGAGTAGATTTTATTCAGAAAATATTTGCTGCAACAGAAAAGGGACTGTCCAATAAGTTTAGAACATAGTGGTCATTTTTCTAAGTAAGGACAGAAGACTTAGCCCAGCGTGTAGGGGCAAAGTTGCCACTTGTGGCAATGAGCGTGAGCGAACCCCGAAAGGCTGGTTACATCGAAGACATTTTCTTAGCACAAAAAGCCCCTAAAACTGCAAAAAGTGCCAGTTTATAAAGAGTGCCGAAAGGCACATTAAACAGCCGAAGTAAAAATATAATTTTAGAATTTTTGAACGGAAGCAAAAATTAGAATATGCTCCAAACAAATTAAAATTTCAAAATCTGAAAATCTTGTAAAATCATCTTTAAAAGAATATACTCATTGAACTATGGCGTTTTATGATTTTTTTGACGTTGCTGTTTGCGGCGGCGGACACGCAGGCATTGAAGCCTCACTTTCTTGCGCTAGAATGGGTTTAAAAACCGTTTTAATTACACAAACAATCGACTCTATTGGAAGAATGAGCTGCAACCCTTCGATTGGCGGAATTGCGAAAGGAAATATTGTTCGCGAAATAGATGCTTTGGGCGGCGAAATGGCAAAAATTATTGACCGCTCAATGATTCAGTTCAGACTTTTAAACAAAAGTCGCGGTCCGGCAGTTCAAGCGCCACGTTCTCAAGCAGACAAACTTTTATATTCACAAATTGCACGCAAAACTTTAGAAACTACGCCAAACCTTGCAACTTTAATGGATACAGTTGTTGACGTTTTAACCGTTGCTTCCGACTCTCCACTTCCTTCTCAAAGCGACAGTTTGGCTGAAGTAGGTTCAATTCCTGGCGAAAAAAGATTTGGCGCTGCTTATGAATATGCAAGTTCTGCGGCAAAAAGCGGAATGCGTCAAAAAGTAATTGGACTTGTAACTGAACGCGGAAGAATTATTCCTTGCCGAAGCATTATTTTAACAACCGGCACTTTTTTGGGCGGAAGAATTTTTATTGGCGAATACGATGCTCATTGTGGAAGACTTGGCGAAAATGCAGCGTTTGGTTTAACCGAAAGTTTAAATCGCTTAGGTTTTACAACTGGCCGCTTAAAAACTGGAACTCCACCGCGAATCTTAAAACATACAGTCGATTTTTCAAAATTTGAAATTCAAGAAGGCGACCAGGAAATTATTCCTTTTAGTTTTGATGATAAATCTGTGGAACGGCCAATGGTTCCGTGCTACATGGTTTACACAAATCTGGAAACGCACAAAATAATCCGCGAAAATATAAACCGTTCGCCACTTTATTCAGGAAAAATCAGCGGAGTTGGGCCACGATATTGCCCTTCAATCGAAGACAAGGTTATGCGTTTTGCTGAACGTGAACGACATCAACTGTTTGTTGAGCCAGAAGGACTTGAAACTGACGAAATTTATTTAAACGGATTAAGTTCATCTTTGCCAGAAGAAGTTCAAGACGCATTTTTACGCACAATGCCAGGATTTGAAAATTGCGTTGTAAGCCGACCGGGATACGCTGTTGAATATGATTATGTTGAACCGACTCAACTTTATCCAAGCCTTGAAACAAAAAGAGTTGCTGGACTTTTTAATGCCGGACAAATCAACGGAACTTCTGGATACGAAGAAGCCGCCGGTCAAGGTTTAATTGCCGGAATTAACGCCGCACTTTATGCACGCGAACACAAAAAACTTTGCGGTCCACTTTGCACAAGCGACACTTCTATAC
>CAZDAY010000018.1:0-14800 GCA_964503435.1 uncultured Treponema sp. | reverse complement strand
GTCTATATATAATATAGAGGTGTAAATGAAAAATCTAAAAAAATTCTTTTTCTCGTCATTGATTCCATCTTTTGCATTAGTTTGCATTATTTGTTTTTCGCTAAATCCAATTTCCTGCAATTCTACAGACAGAAATTTTTTTGGTCTTGAAATTTTAGAAGGCGATTTTACTGTTCCGAAATTTCAAGCTTTTGAAGTTTTATCAGAAAAGTCTTTAAAACTTTCGTTTAACAAAAATATTTTTTTAGTAAATGCAAGTTTAAAAGATGATTTTGGAAACGAAATCGCTGTTTTAGAAGACAAATCAAAATCTCTGGAAAACAATTTATTCTTTGAATTTGAAAAATCAACTCAAATTGGCAAAAACTATACAATAAATATTATTGCAAAAGATTTAAATGAAAATTCAATTATGCTTAGCGTAGATTTTCTGGGCTACAATTCAAATCCCGCAAAAATGATTTTTTCTGAAATCAGAAATGCTTATGGAACTGCAAAAGTAAACGGTGAACAGGTTCATAAAAGTGAATTTGTGGAATTTTATGTTTTAGAAAGTGGGAATTTGAGCGGACTTGAAGTTTATTCAGCAAGCGATGGTGATGATAAAAAATATGTTTTTCCGCCGGTCGAAGTGCAAAAAGGCGATTATATTACGGTTCATATGAGAAAAATTGATGCAAGTGAAGGTTTGGATTCTCAGGGAATGAATAACGAACTTGGCAATGATTTAAGTTTTTCAACTCATATTGATTCCTGCGATTCTGCGCGCGATTTGTGGTCAGAAAATACAAAATCTGTTTTTGCAAACACGGATATAATTGTGCTAAAAAATTCTTTTAATAATAAAATAATGGATTCGTTTTGTTATGCAACATCTCAAACTTTGTCCTGGCCAGAAAATTTTTCTGAAGTTTTAAGCGAAGTTTTGGAAAGTGAAACCTGGCTGGATTTTGAAGGAAACGCTTCAAATAAAATAAGCGACGCTGTTTGTTCGGATAATATTACAAGTGCTGCGTGTACAAGAAGTTTTTCAAGGCAAAATGTAGAAAGTTTAGTGCAAATTTATTCAGAAGATTCTACGGTAAAACTTTCAAATTCAAAATCAGACTGGCTTATTACCGCGGATAAGGGAAGCGGTTCTAAAAAAATTTATGGAGTTACGCCAGGATATAAAAATTCCAGCAATGAATTTTCAAAGATTTAAGATTATAGTGTCAAGCCCGATAATGACAAAATGTATTTCTTGGTCAAGCCCGATAATGACAGATATAGAGAGAAAAGCCCGATAATGACAGATATTGCTAAAATATTAATCTTCTTTCAAAAAGTCTGGAATTTCTTTGATTTTTGTATATTTTACGTCGTAAGGATGAGTTCCTGGCGCACCAGAAGAAATGCGTTCGTTTTCTTTTTCAAGTTGAAATCGAATCATTCTCTTAAAAATAGACATCAGCGGATTTGGATTACATTCCTTACTTACAAGGTCGTTTTCTTGAAGTTCTTTTATTAGATAATAACAGGATTCTATTGTAGAAATACAATATTCGTAAGGTTCACGCTTAAAAGTAAAAATGCTTTTGTAAGAACCATAAAAACTTAATTTTGGAAGTGCCGTTATATTTGTGCTAAGTTTTAGCATTTTGTGCGAGCAGAACCAAGTTGAATCAATTAAAAGCACAAGCAGTTTTTTACCTTTTAGTTCAGTTTTTAAATTTTCAGATTTTGCGGTTAAAGCGTCTTTTGTTGGATACATTAAAACTGGAAAATATTGAGAATCATTTAAGAGTTCTTGCAAACGTTGGTTTTTTGTAAAGTCAATTCCAACAAGAATTTCACTTTCGGGCAAGGAATTTGCAGCAAGTCTGCCAGTTCCGGTGCGTTGCTTTTTTGCTTCTTTAGGATGCATTAAAAACACAAATTTTATATCAGTTTTTACAGGAACAATATATTTGCAAAGGCAAACATCTTTTGGTCTAAGGCATTTTAAACATAAATCACGCATTTGCTTAGTATAAACTTTGCATTGCGTTTTGTCATTCAAGTTTTATTATGCGGTTAATAACTGTATTTTTTACAAACTTAGTATTTGCAACATTAAAATAGGAGCAATGCAATGGAACAGAGGTTCTGCCTTCCGACACATTTGCACGGTGGGAGTGAACAACGAAGTTGCGAACGACTTAATACCAATTACCGTGCACCTTGTGGCGAGAGGTAGGTTCTCTGTGGAAATGGAATTGCTCCTATGTTTATTCTTGGACAACTGTATTTTTTATAGCACAGTTGTTATTCGCAGTTAAAACTGTCAGAGTGTAAAACTTGTCGATTGTGTAAAAATTCACTAGTATTGAAAATAACCTCTAAAAACTTCAGTTTTCAGAGGTTACCCTGAAAACAAATAAATTCTTTAAGGAAGTAAAATCATGGCAAAAAAATTAACACCTATTACCTTGCTTTGTGGTTATCTTGGAGCCGGAAAAACAACTCTTTTAAACAAGGTTCTTTCAAATCAGCAAGGATATAAGGTTGCAGTTATTGTAAATGATATTGGCGAAGTAAACGTTGATGCAAAACTTATTGCAGACGGTGCAAAAATTACAGATACAAGTGATATTGTTCCTTTAACAAATGGTTGTATCTGCTGTACTTTAAAAAGTCAACTTGCAACTAATATTGAAAATATCATTAAATCTGGAAAATATGATTATATTTTGATTGAAGCGAGCGGTGTTTGCGAACCAATGCCTATTGCTCAAGAACTTGAATTGATAAAAAATGGCGTTGTGGACAATGTTGTTGGCGTTGTGGATGCTGCCCGTTTAGTTGACGAATTTGCTGGCGGAGATAAACTTCTTGATAAAAAAGATATGGACGAAGAAGATATCGAAAGTCTGCTTGTTCAGCAAATTGAATTTTGTTCTACTCTGGTTATCAATAAAAAAGATTTGGTAAGCGAAAAAGATTTTGCTAAGGTTCGTAAGGTTATCGAAACATTGCATCCTGGCGTAAAAATTATTGAAACAAGTCACGGGGATGTTCCGGTTGCCGAAATTCTTGCGACTGGCAGTTTTGATTTTGAAAAAGTTTACGCAAGTGCCGGCTGGTGTAAGCATCTTGAAGAAGATGAAGTTGAAGAAGACGAACACGACGACGATGATGAACATCATCATCACGAGCATCACCACGACGAAGATGACCACGACGACGAAGATGAACATGAACACCACCACGAAGAAGGACATTCGCATCATCACCATCATCATGAACACAAACACGAAGGCGATTCTGGTTCTGACGAAGATGAATATGGAATTGGCACATTTATTTATTACCGCCGAAAACCTTTTGACCGCCAGAAATTAGATGAATTTGCAAATAAATGGCCACGCAATATTATTCGCTGCAAGGGCTTAATGTGGTTTGACGATGAACCTGAAATGGCTTGGGTTTTTGAAACTTCTGGAAGACAAATTCAGGCGGGCTATTCTGGACAGTGGATTGCGGCTGCTTCTCCAGCAGAACAAAAGAAGATTCTTGACGCAAATCCGCAGATTAAAAAAGAATGGGACGAAACTGTTGGCGACAGAATGATAAAACTTTGCGTTATAGGTCAAAATCTTGATAAAAAGGAAATTTCTGCACAATTAGATAAGTGTCTCGCTGATTAAATGCACTTTTTGTGTCATTGTTGCACTTCGCTTGCTCCGATAATCTAACTTACTTAGATGCAGATAGATGGAACTGTCTAATAAGATTAGAACGCAGCGGTCATACTGGTTCGACAGGTGGCTGCTGAGTTTATCGAAGTGCAAGCTCTGTTATTCTCGTGGCAAAACAGAAAAATCTTCTGTAAACTTGCAAAATTATCTCAAAACAAATTAAAATCAATTTTATGCAAGTTCAAGAAATTACAATTCTCTGCGACGTTGTGGACAATTTTGGCGACATTGGTTTTGTTTACAGACTTTCGCGAAACATTTTTCAATTAAATCCTAAAATAAAATTGCGGCTTGTTGTAAATAATCTTGCTTCCTTTTCAAAAATGGCAGCAGACATAAATCCAAATCTTGCGGAACAAATTTTTAATTCCTGGAAAATTTTTGACTGGAACAAAACTGAACTTTGTTTTAAAGAATTTTCAGAAAATCCGCCAAAAATAATTTTGCAATGCTTTCAATGTAAAAGACCTTTCTGGCTCGACGATATTTTATTCAGCGAAAATTTCAATCAAAAAGTTCAAATTGTAAACATAGAATATTTAAGTGCAGAAGATTGGGTTGACGATTTTCATATGTTAAAAAGCGGCACAAGAAGCGTTTTTGTAAAAAAAGTAAATTTTATGCCGGGCTTTACTGCAAAAACTGGCGGTTTAATTTTGGACAAGCCATTTATAAATTTTTTGTATTCAAATAGGACATTTAAAAATCAAAATGCACTAGAGCGTATAAAAAAAGATTTGTCGGCACAAGAATTCGAATTTTTTAAAAACGAAAATATTTTTTGCGTAAGTGTTTTTTTGTATGAAAAAGATTTTTCTCCTCAAATTAAGGCTTTAAAACTTTACCAGGATTTTGTAAAACAAAAAAATCCAGAATTTAAAGTTCATATTTTTTTGGCAAATTCAGTTCATTTAAAAAATTTTGAAAATGATTGTAAGCAAAACCAGATTGAATTTTCGCATTTAAATTATTTGGAACAGCAAAACTGGGACGCATTTTTAACTTTGTGTGATTTTAATTTTGTGCGTGGTGAAGATTCTTTTAGTCGTGCGGTTTTAAGTGGAATTCCGTTTTTCTGGCAGTCTTATGTTCAGGATGATGAATTTCAACTTGTAAAAGTGAATGCGTTTTTGCAAAAATTAAAGCCTTTTTTTGCGCTAGAAAAATTTGCGGATTATAAAAAGGCAGTTTTAAATTTTAATCGAAGCGAAAATGCAAAAGTAAGCGAAGAAATTTTATATAAAAGCCGAGAATTTGAAAAAGTTTTTGATTATTTGTCTTGCAATTCAGCAAATAAAAATGAGCAAAGTCAAATTTTATTTTCACTTTTAAAAGATTATGATTTATTGAAAAAATTTTTTGAAGATTTTGCAAAGTCAATTTTTGAACTTGGAAACTTAACTGAACATCTTTTAGATTACTTAAGCCAGATTTCGACTTAAAAACTGTCATTATGCATGCATTATTACACAAACGTCGCAGGGGTCGACCCGATAATCTTTAATAAATATGGGGCTGTTTCTATAAGTTTAGAACGCAGCGGTATAGTGGTTCGACTTTGCGGATACTGAGCAACGCCGAAGTGCACCAACCGTGGTTAATTCTTATTGGACAACCCCATGCCAAGAATGTAAGCTAGAATCTATATGTAAATGAAATATCTGGAATTAAATATAATCCTGTGTAGTTTTCAAAATTTTTCGTAATACTTTCAGAATCATTTTTAATAAGTGGATTATCTGATGTTGTTGTGATTTCGGTTTTGTAAGAACTAGGCCAAAGTAATGCGCCAGTTACACCAATTTTAAGACCTAAATTTTTATTGATTTTATAAATAGCGTCTGCTCTTGCACCAATTCCATAACTCCAATAAGAATATACTGTTTTTGTTGTAGTTGTATATACTACTGACACTGTACTTTCTGAAGCATATTGATTGTAAGCTATATCAAAACCTGCACCAAGTCTTAAAGTTAAATCTTTTGTAAGTGAAAGATTGTAAACTGGACCAATAAATCCGTTAAAAATAAAAGCATTTCTTCTGTCGTTATCGTTTGAAGTTCTCTTACCACTTGACTTGTTTGTTTTTTTGTTGAGTACTTTTGTAGGCCACAAGAATGAACCTTCAAATTGAACGCCTAAATTTTTGTTAAGATTTGCAGTTACTGCGGCTTTTGCTCCCCAAGAATTGTCTGTGTCTGTGTATTTGTAGTTATCATCACTGTGTAAAATTGATGTAAATCCGTAAGCTCCACCGGCACTTGCTTCAAAAGATAATGCAAATGCTCCACCTGCAAGAACAGTGCAAATTACTAAACTTGTTAATAATTTTTTCATTTCATTCTCCTTCTTAAAAAATAATTTATTGGTAAAACATTGTAATTCGGAAAAATTTAAAATTCAAGTTTTATATTGTTCTTCTGTTAACAACAGATTTCTGTGAACCTTAGCGCTAGTCTTCCTTGTCGCTATCTTATGTATACAAATATTTTTGCAGTAAAGCCTAGCCCCGATTGGAAAGGTGGCGTTAGCCATTGTTTTTTGCTGGCAAAAAACAACGTAGCGAAAGCGGAGCCTTGGAAAGCGGGTTTTGTTTTGGGGCGACTTCTTAGCACAAAAAAAATTAAGGCTGGAAAATAAAAATTTGCTCCAAAATAAAATCCAAATAAAACAAAATGTAATAATTTGCGTTTAAAAAAATAAAATTTGTGCTAGAATTAGTTTGAGGTGCGTTGTGTCTTTGTCTGCTGGCGAAATCTTAAATTATTTTAATTTTTTGTGTACTAAAATTTATAAAAAAAATGAAGTTAACTTTTACGAATTTAATTTGACTTCGGTTAAGGGCCGGGAAATTTTTTTTAATGATAATAATGACAATCAGGTTTCTTTTGGCAAATCTTTTGAAATTTATAAATTTATTGATAATTATGTTTCCAGAATAAATCCGGAACTTCGCGATGAAATTTTAAATAAATGGAATGTTGATATTCCGCGTGCTAAAAAAAATGAAATTGTTGACTTTGGCGATATTGAAGTGAGTTCCAGAGTTGATGGCACTTTTGTTAAATATAAATCTTTAGCTTTAAAGGCGGAAACTCACCCGCAGGAAATTGTTTTGCTTATTGATGCGGAAATTGAAGATGAATTTGAAAACGAACTTGAACTTGAACAGAAGAATTTTTTGAATCCGCAGAATCCGCAGAATCCGCAAAGTTTTCAAAATTCGCTGGGAACAGAAGATGCCCGAAATGCAGAAAATTTTCAAAATCAGCAGAGTGCAAAAAATCTTGCTTTGGATGCACACTCTTCTTTTAAAGATTTGCTTTCAATGGTTGCGCCTCCAAAATTTAAAGAACTTGTAAAGGTGCGTTTTAAAGACTGGTCGCTTAGCAAAATTTATATTGGCAAAACCAAAATTCACGAACGTCCGCAAACTTACGATTGGGAAACTTACAAAAACAATTATTTTTCTTCGGTTCGCAAAGAAGATTGTGATCGCTATTATTGTTATACAAGCAAGGAATTTTTGAGTCATGCAGAAGAAGGTGATTTTTTTAAATTCTTTTACCGGAGCAAAAAATTAAGTTCTAACGGAAAATTTTACTGGTATTCTTCTTCAATCAAAATTTTAAAAGATTATTTTACAATGTACACGGTTGATGTTTCTGAAGAAATTAACGAAATGCATTTGATTGAAAGCCGCAACACAAGATTTTTGGATCGTTATAAAGGGGCGATTGTTTCTGATGCGATTGCGTTTTACGAATTTAATCTTACAAAAAACAAAATTATTGGAAAGCCATTGCAGAAAATTGGTGAAAAGAAAATTCCAATTCTTATGTCTTTGGGGCTTGAAAAAAAATGTTCGTACACTGATTTTATAAATGCCAACGCTTTGAATATGGACGAAAGTGAACGCAAAATCTACACGGAAAAAATGGAAATCAGCATTCTTCTGGATAAATTTAAAAGAGGCGAATATGAATCCTGGTTTGATATGATGCACAAAAATTACGACGGTCAAACTTTCTGGACAAGAACAACTGTCATTCTTATGCGCGACGAATATTCAAAAGATATAAACGGACTTTGTGTTGTAAAAAATATTACAGATATTAAACTTGCCGAAGAAGAAAAACTTTATCAAATGGAAGTTATTAACGGTTTGTCTGTGGAATATACAAATATTTTTATTATTGATAAATCATTTGGCTCTCTTATGCCAATTCGCGTAGCTGAAAGCACTAAAGGTTTTTTTCGCGACATAATTGAAGGCGCAACTTACAGCGACGCTTTGGAACTTTACACTGAAACTTCTGTTTTTGAAGGCGACCGTGATATGATAAGGCAAGCCTTTAGCGTAGAAAATATTAAGCGACAACTAAGAACGCACGAAAGTTTTTATGTAAATTATCGCTCTTATATCAACAACAAATTGGAATATTTTAAAGCAAAAGTTGTTAGAATCGGCTCTCCAAACGAAGAAAATGATTTACTTTTGGGATTTGTAAATGTTGACGAAGAAATTGAACACGAAATGGAACAGAAACGTCAACTCGAAGATGCCTTAGATTCAGCCAAAAGTGCAAACCGCGCAAAAACACGCTTTTTGTCAAACATGAGCCACGACATTAGAACGCCAATGAACGCAATTTTAGGATTTACAAGTCTTGCTGAACAGCATATTGGCGACCCTAAAACAACTCGCGATTATCTGAAAAAAATAAAATCTAATTCAAATCATCTTCTGGGACTTATAAACGACATTCTGGATATGAGCCGGATTGAAAGCGGAAAACTGCAAATTCATCCAGTGAATTGCAATCTTGATGATTTTTTAAACAGCCTGAGAGATGTAATTTTGCCACAGTCAACTTTAAAAAATATTGATTTTGATATTGTTGAATACGATATAAAAAACAGAAATTTCATTGCAGATTCTTTGCGCTTAAATCAAGTTTTAATAAACATAATCGGTAATTCAGTAAAATTTACAAAAAACAGCGGAAAAATTTCTTTGTCAATCCGCCAAATCCCATGCAAACAGAAAAATATGTGTTCATTTGAATTTACAGTTGTGGATAACGGAATTGGAATGTCGCAGGAAATTCAAGATCATCTTTTTGAACCTTTTACTCGTGAAGACAGCGCGCAAGTTCAGAAAATTCAAGGAACTGGGCTTGGAATGTCGATTGCAAAAAATATTATTGATTTGATGAGCGGAACAATCAGTGTAAAAAGTAAACTTAACGAAGGAACTAAAACTGTTGTTTGCTTAAGTTTCCCGATTTTAAATCCAGAAGATTTTGAACAGTCGTGCAAAAAAGATGATTCTATTGATATTAGCGAATTTTTGGGCAGCAGAATTCTTCTGGTTGAAGATAATGAATTTAACAGAGAAATTACGCTGACGCTTTTAAAAGATCAGGGCTTTGAAATTGATTGTGCAGAAAATGGTCAAGTTGCAGTTGATAAAATTAAAAAAGCAGATGAAAGTTTTTACAGTTTAATTTTGATGGACGTTATGATGCCAGTTATGAACGGAATTGAAGCGACAAGGCAAATTCGTAAACTTGATAATCCAGTAAAATCTTCAATTCCAATTATTGCGATGACGGCGAATGCTTTTGACGAAGATAGAAAAAATTCTTTGCAGGCAGGAATGGACGACTACATTTCCAAGCCGTTTAATGTAAAAGATTTGCTTAAGATTTTGAAACAGCAGCTCAGTAACAAAACTGATTACATTTGTTCTGCACAGAATTATTAGAATTCAAAAAAAATACACTTTCGGCAAGAACTCTATTTAAAAAAACGGCTTTTGCACTCCTGTTCGACCGGCAGGCAGGTTGTTTGTGCAGATTGTTTTTAAAGACAGAACCTTACCTATGTGCATTTTTAATTTTTATTTAAACTTAAAATCTTAAATATATTTATTTAATCAAAAACTCAAAACTGTTGAATTTCACTTAGCGAATAATTAAAATTGTTTGCAAAACAAAAAATTTGTAATCAGTAAGGAGAATATAATGTCAAAAAAATCAGATAATGCTTGTAAGGGTGTTGAACGCGCTCCACACCGCTCTTTGTTTTATGCTTCGGGCTACACAGACGAAGAATTGAACCAGCCGCTTGTTGGCGTAATTTGCGCAAAGAACGAACTTATTCCTGGCCACATTGAACTTGACAGAATTTCAGAAGCGGTTAAGGCCGGAGTTAGAATGGCTGGCGGAACTCCGATTGAATTTCCTGCGATTGGCGTTTGCGACGGAATTGCTATGGGTCACGAAGGAATGAAATATTCGCTTGTAACGCGCGAACTTATTGCAGACAGCGTTGAATGTGTTGCAAAAGCTCATCAGTTTGATGCTCTTGTTATGATTCCGAACTGCGACAAAATTGTTCCCGGAATGTTGATGGCAGCTGCCCGTCTTGATTTGCCGACTGTTTTTGTTTCTGGCGGTCCGATGATGCCGGGTCATCTTCCTGGAAATGATTCAACAAATCCTTATTCTGGAAAAAATCTTTCCTTAACTGATATGTTCGAGGCGGTTGGCGCTCTTGCAGTCGGCAAAATTAACGAGGAGCAGCTTAAAGAAATGGAACATTGCGCTTGTCCTGGATGCGGCGCTTGTTCTGGAATGTTCACTGCAAATTCAATGAACTGTCTTACAGAAGTTTTAGGGCTTGGACTTCCTGGAAACGGAACAATTCCTGCTGTAACAGGAGAGCGAATTGCACTTGCAAAGCACGCCGGAATGCAGGTTATGGAAATGTACCGCCGCGGAATTACTGCCCGCCAGATGATGACTGCAGAAAACTTTAAGAATGCTCTTGCCGCGGATATGGCGCTTGGCTGTTCTTCAAACACAATGCTTCACGTTCCGGCAATTGCGCACGAGGCAGGAATTACAATTGATTTGCATGAAGTGAATAAAATTTCTGAGCGAACACCAAATTTGTGTCACTTGGCTCCTGCTGGACACACTTTTATGTGCGAATTAAATGATGCTGGCGGAGTTCAGGCGGTTTTGGCGGAACTTGCAAAGAAAAATCTTATAAATACAAACCTGATTACTGCAACAGGAAAAACTATTGCAGAGAATATTAAGAACGTAAAGAACAGAAATCCGGAAATCTTGCGTCCGATAGAAAATCCGTTCAGTGACAACGGAGGAATTGCAATTTTGTTCGGAAATCTTGCACCGAACGGAACAGTTGTAAAACGTTCTGCTTGCGCAAAAGAATTGATGTATCACACTGGACCGGCGCGAGTTTTTAATGATGAATCAGAAGCAATGGAAGCCGTTCAGAACAGAAAGATAAATCCTGGCGATGTTGTTGTAATACGCTACGAAGGACCAAAAGGCGGTCCGGGAATGCGCGAAATGCTTGCCGTAACAGCCGCTCTTGCAGGACAAGGCTTGGACAAACAAGTTGCCTTGATTACAGACGGAAGATTTTCCGGGGCAACACGCGGCGCTTCTCTTGGACACTGTTCGCCTGAAGCCGCAGTTGGCGGACCAATTGCGCTTGTTGAAGAAGGCGACAAAATTACGCTCGACATCAACAATTACAAAATTCATCTTGAAGTAAGCGATGAAGAACTTGCACGCCGCAAAGCAAACTGGCACGCTCCGGAACCAAAAGTAAAAACGGGCTATTTGGCACGCTATGCAAAGTTGGTTTCCAGTGCAGATAAGGGAGCGATTTTGGAGTAGAAGAATAGATTCACGAGGTTTTCAAGAAAACCTCGTGAATTAATGATTATTGATTATTATTTGCAGATAAAGACATATTTTTAATTTTCTTTATTCGCATCTATAGTTTTCATTGTTTCAATCATAAAGTCTGTAGTGCGTTTTCCGGCTTCATTAATATACATCCATGCTTCATCTTTGGCTTTATGTCTTGCGTCTTTTAGTTCTGGAGAATCACTTGCATTTTGAATGATATCTTTAATATTTGGAAAATCTTTTTCTTCAATTTTTATTCCTATTTTTTTGACTGTTTCAAATTGCCAAATTTCATGATTCATATCGTAAGCATCATAAGGACCTAAATCCATTTCTGCATTAGCATACATAACTGGTTTATCGCATAAGAACGTATAGTCCCAAATTATTCCGGAAAAATCAGTAATCATAATATCAGCTCTTTTTAGAGAGTAAAAATTATCCCGGTTTGAATCCCATTCAACATTTGGAGTGTTTAAGTATTTATTCTCTAAGTTTTTTAACATCTCACTTTCTGAAATTCTTGATTGTGGATGAGGACGTATTATAATTGTCCAACCAGTTTTTATAAGTGGGTCTAAGAGTTTTTCTCCATAGAGAGAAAGTAATCCAGATTTTCCCCAACTAGGAGAAACAAGAACTGTAAAATTATGATTTTTTTCAACTGGAATTTCTTCCATTTTCTTTTTAAATATATCAAGATATGTACAGCCAACTGTTACAAGTTTTTTTGCAGGAAGATTACGCTGTCTTTCCATTTCTCGTATATCTGCAAATTGATAGTCTCCAGTACATAAAATTGAATCGAAATAGTCTATTCCGAAAAGACGGTACATTGTAGGATCGCCGGGAGAATGGAAAATATGAGAGTAATGTTTTACATTTTTTGAACGCTTTAATTGATATACTTGCAAACCAGGGGTTGTCATCAAAACAAATCCCGCAGAAAGCATGTTCAGTTTTGCAAAAGCTTTGTTGCCTTCGCCAATTACTTCTGAATGTACAAAATTGTATTTTTCATTAAAAACAGGATCTTTATCATTTGCAACATAATATGTGATGTCAATTTTTCTTTTTTCAAACTCGTCAAGAACTGGTTTAAAAACATTCCAATAACGTTTGTCCTCAGAATAAATTACATATTTCTTGTATGCTTTGTCAATTTTCTGACCCTTTCCGCCTGTTATAAAAAGCTTGATTTTAAGCCATAATGCTTTTGCTAAAAAGAAAAGTGTGGCACATGCTCCGATCAGAATTGAAAAGAGCATAGAACCAGTTCCTGGATCGATGTAAAGTGGTAAAAATTGCATATTTTATTCCCTATTTTTTAAATCTGGCATAGTAAACTTTACTATGTCAGATTTCATTTTTTTTCTTAAAATGACAAGCTGATTAATTATTTTTCCATAAATTCTTTTATCAAACTAAGAACTTTATCCATGTCTTGTTTTGGTGCAACTGTAATTCTCATTGAAAGACGGCCACTTTCTGTCCAAAGTCTGACTAGATATCCGTTTGCGGCAAGATAATCTTTTAAAGCCTGTACATCTATTGAGTTGTCAAAGTGTATAAATATAAAGTTGGCTGCAGAATTAAATGCTTTGATACCATTTATTTTGTTTATTTCAGATATAAAACTGTTCTTTATCTCTATTATTGTTTTTGTTAAATCTGAGTAATATTTCTTGTCTTGTAGTGCTGCAATACAAATTTTACGTCCAATATTTGATGTTCGGAATGGATTTAAGTCTAACTTAAAAACTTGTTTTGCCATTGGCGTGCAAAGTCCATATCCTAAGCGTACACCTGCAAGTCCGTAGAGTTTTGAAAAAGTTCTGCAGAATACGACATTATTGTATGCGTTTAAGAAATATTTTGCATCATAAGTTATATTTGAAAATCCAAGGTAAGCTTCGTCAACAATAACTAAAGAAGAAGGATTTTCTTTTATAATTTTTTCCAAATCCACTCTTGAAATTACAGCACCTGTTGGATTATGAGGAGTTGTGATTATTATTATACGTGGATTCGATTTTTTTGCTTCTGCTAAAAGACCCTTTGTATCAAACTCATAAGAATCACTGCCAGGATTGACATTGTAATAAATTGCTTTTGCGTGGCGAAGTTCGCATACAGATTTGTAGTAATTCCATGCTGGAGCAGAAATCATAACTGTATCGTCCTTATTCAATACAATTGTCATTATTGTTTTTATTACATCAGAAGAACCTGAGTGTATAAAAATTGAATCGGTAGAAAGTTCTGTGAATTTTGAAACTTCAACAGCAAGGTCATCCTCGCGAGTTAAATCGTAAAGACTTAGATCTTCCAAAGTTGCATTATGAACTGCATCTAGGCACTTTGGGCTTGGTCCAAATAAATTTTCATTTACATGCAGGCGGCCTGTAAGCTGTTCTGTTGAAACAACTGAATATTGTTTTATGTCAGAGTAATTTGATAGATATTTAATTCTTTGCGTTGAATTTACAAGTTCATCTTCTTGAAAGAATTGATCAATAAAATCTTTGAATCTAGGGTAAAACTGCAGAATATCTTCTGTTGTGTCGAATTCTTTGCACTCTGCATTGTCGTATCTTTTAATTTTCATCAAAAGTTCATCAATATGCTTGATTTGAAAATCATCCCAAAGCATATATTTCATTTCCGGGTCATAATATTCTTTGACCATCAATTCAACAAATTTCTTTGAAAAAGATGCGGAAAAGAATGCCTCTCCGATTGTGTACCATGCTTTTTCTCCACCTTTTTTTACTTCTGTCATATATCCATTGTTATCAAGACTTTTTACACAATATTCATCGCAGAATTCATCAGTGTAAAGACAACCATAGTAAGAGTCGTATACATAGTCACGGAATACATTGTGTGCAAACCAGTTGTCTGAACAGCATACATAAGATGAATTCAGATAATCTTTTGCGGCATATAGGGAAGAGATATTATTTTTGTCTTCCCATTCAGTGTTGTCAATAACAATCAAGTCCGGGTATTTTTTTGCCATTTCGTAGTAGCGTTCTTTTAAGTAGCCAACAACAAGAACAATCTGTTTTATTCCGGCATCATGAAGCTGCTTTATTTCCCGTTCAACCATTGTGTCCCCTTTGATTTCAAAGAGTCCCTTTGGTAAATAGTTTGAAAGAGGCATACATCTTCTTGATCTTCCTGCTGCCAGAATAATTGCATTATTAACTTTGTAAGGTGCAAGTGCAGTCATTCCGTCGTCAGTAACTTTATTATTTTTAACCCAACCGGCTTTTTCACAAGCAAGAACTGTATCTTTAGAAAAAGATGCTATATCTTCTTTTCTTCTTAATGCCATAAGAT
>CAZDAY010000017.1:0-14833 GCA_964503435.1 uncultured Treponema sp. | reverse complement strand
GACGGTGAATGGTCCGGAGATGTTAAAAAAGTTTCAATGGAATGTTTAAAACAAAAACTTAAACTTTTAAATTAAATTTTTTACAGATGAATTTATAAAACAGGGTTTATTATAAAAGTTTTTCTCGCGTTTTAATGAAAAAAAATGTGCTAGTCGGACTGTAAAGGGCGAAGCGTGTTTGCTTGTCAAACACCGGAGTGAAAACGGAGCCTTGAAAGGCCTTTACTTAAGAAATTTTCTCCAGCAAAAGAAAAAAAATCGCAATAAAAATAAAAAATAATTAGCAAAATGCGTTTTACTTGAAAGTTCAAAAAAATATGCTATAATTTTAACATCATGAGTAATATTAAGATTCAATCTAAAAATTTTGGAACTTTATATGATGGTTCTGAAGTGCAAATCTTTGTTATTTCTAATGATTCGATGAGTGTTTCCTGTACGGATTTTGGTTGCCATTTGACTAGCATAAAACTTCCTTCAAAAAATGGGCAGTTTGTTGATGTTCTTTTGGGTTGCTCTACGCTTGAAGGTTATGCACAGAGTGATTGTGATTTTGGTTCTGTTGTTGGACGTTTTGCAAATAGAATTGGTGGTGCAAAATTTTCGCTGAATGGAAAAACTTATAATCTTGATAAAAATGATAATTCTAAAAATTTTCTTCATGGCGGATTTGATTGTTATGAAAAGAAACTTTGGCTTGCGAAGAAAATTAAAAATATAAACGGCGAAGGTGTTCAGTTTAGCAGAACAAGTTATGACGGTGAACAGAAATTTCCTGGAAATGTTGATTTTACAGTAAATTATACGCTTAACGAAAATAATGAACTTACTTTGGAATATATTGGCATTCCTGACCAAGCAACTCCTATAAATCTTACAAATCATGCATATTTTAATTTAAAAGGTTATGACGGCGGTTCTATTGAAGATCAGGAACTTCAGCTTGATTGCAGTAAATTTGTTGAAGTTGATGAAAACCTTATTCCTACAGGAAAACTTCTTGATGTTAAGGAAAATTCTGCCTTTGATTTTTTAAATCCAAAACTGATTGGTAGGGATATTTCAAAAACGCAGATGGGGTATGACCACGCTTATTGTATTGATAAATTTGCTGATACTAATTCAGTTAATAAATTTGCCGTTTTAAAAGATCCTTTTTCTGGCAGAACTATGACTGTTTCTACAAATCTTCCTGCCTGCCAGATTTATACTGGAAACTTTATTGAAGGAATTGTGGGAAAAAATGGTTTTAAACATCACAAACACGATGCGGTTTGTCTTGAAACCGAATTTTATCCAGATTCGCCAAATCACAGTGATTTTCCTTGTTGTATTTTTACGCCTGAAAATCCGTATCACGCTATTACTGTTTATAAATTTGATTTTTAAATTTATTAGTCAAATAATAATTGTTTGAATATATTTGTACATAGAGAGGTTATAATGGACGTCCAGTTACAAGAATTGATTGATAAAATCAAAAAAGATGGTGTTGCTAGTGCTGAACTTAATGCACAAAAAATTATTGCTGAAGCAGAAAAACAAGCGGCTTCAATAGTTAGTGCAGCAGAAGCAAAGGCTGACAACATTGTAAAAACAGCGAAGGTTGAAGCAGAACGCATGGAAAAGGCAAGTGAAGATGCTATTGCTCAGGCAGGACGCAATCTTATTATTTCTTTCCGTGATGGCATCAACAAGGAACTTTCTGCACTTGTAAGCACAGAAGTTTCAAAGGTTTATGATAAGGATTTGCTTAAAAAGTTAATTCCTGAAACAGTAAAGGCTTGGGCTGGTAATGCAGATGCTCAAGATTTAAGCGTTTTGCTTAGCCCAAAAGATTTGAAGGCTCTTGAAGATAATTTTAGAACTTCACTTAAATCTTTTATTTCTAAGGGACTTACTGTTAAAAGTGATTCTGGACTTAGTGCAGGCTTTAGAATTGGGGCGAAAGATGGAAGTGCTTTTTATGATTTTAGTGCCGAAGAAGTTGCAAATCTGTTTAGCGCTTATCTTAATCCTAAAACAACGGAAATTATGAAAAGGGCTTCTGCTTCTATTTCTGATGCCTCTGATAAAAAAACTGAAGATAAAATTCAGGATTCTAAGGCTGAAAAATCAGAAGTAAAAAAATCAGAAAAATCTCAAAGTTCGCAAACTAAGGTAAATAAATCTGATTCAAAAAAGTCTGCAGCAAAATCTAAAACAAGCGAAAATAAAGCAAGTGCAGATAAAGGGTCCGCAAAAACTTCAAAATCTGCAACTAAAACAACTGCAAAGAAGGGTAAAAAATAGTGGAACATCTCTATTATTTAGTATCACAGTTACCTGCGTTTACAGTTAATGATGATAATTCCTCAAAACTTCCAATCACAACAGAATATTTTAAAGATTTATGTGCAAGATTTATGTCTGAAAAAGATTGTGAAAACATAAAAAATCTTTCCTTGGAACCGCCTCGTAAAAATTTTAGTACTGGCTCGAAATTTCTTGATGCTTGGTATGAAAAAGAGCGTAATCTTCGTTTTTCTTTGGCACAGCTTAGAGCCTTAAAAATGAAAAAGGATTTAAAAGATATTCCTCTTGTGAATGATGGTGAAGTTGTTCAGGCTGCTCGTACTGCAACAGGCATGGACAGTCCTTTGAGCGCAGAACAGTTTTTAAATCAGTATAGAATGAGTGTTCTTGATAAAATTGCTCCACTTGATATTTTTTCTGTAGATGCAGTTTATAATTATGGATTAAAACTTATGCTTGCTGAGCGAATGAAGAAGTTTAACAGAGATGAAGGTTTGGCTTCTTATCATAAAATTTATGAAGAGATTCTTGGAGAAAAGAAATGACTGATACAAAGGGTAAAGTTGTTGCTGTAAACGGAAATATGGTTTCTGTTGAATTTGACGGCAAAGTTTCTCTCAATGAAGTGGGCTACGTTAAAGTTGACGGTAAAAGCCTTAAAGGAGAGGTAATCCGTGTCCGTGGAAATACAGCACAGATGCAGATTTATGAAATGACAAAGGGAATTTCAACGGATTGTCCTGTTGAATTTACTGATGATTTGTTGAGTGTTGAAGTTGGACCGGGACTTTTAGGGCAGGTTTATGATGGTTTGCAAAATCCGCTTCCATTGCTTGCTGAACATTCCGGTTACTTTTTGGAACGTGGAGTTTATCTTCCTGCTCTTGATGATAAAAAAGAATGGGAATTTACTCCGACTGTTAAGGTTGGAGATGTTGTGCAGGCAGGAGATAGCGTTGGAACTGTTCCAGAAGGTTCTTTTGCACATAAAATTCAAGTTCCTTATACTTTTTTGGGTTCATATAAAATCAAATCTATAAAAAATGCAGGAAAATACAAAATTCATGACACTATTGCAAGTCTTGAAGATGAAAAAGGCAAAAAACATGATATTTGTATGAGTTTTAAATGGCCTGTAAAACGTGCGGTTAATTGTTATGCAGAAAGATTGATGCCAAAAGATCCAATGCTTACAAAAATCCGTCTTATAGATACTTTTTTCCCTGTTGCTAAGGGTGGAACTTATTGTATTCCAGGTCCGTTTGGTGCTGGTAAAACAGTTTTGCAGCATACAACTTCAAGAAATGCTGATGTTGACATTGTAATTATTGCGGCTTGTGGTGAGCGTGCAGGTGAAGTTGTAGAAACTCTTACTGAATTTCCGGAATTAAAAGATCCTCGCACTGGCCGTTCGCTTATGGAGCGTACAATTATTATTTGTAATACATCTTCTATGCCGGTTGCATCTCGTGAAGCGTCGGTTTATACGGGTGTAACGCTCGCTGAATATTACAGACAAATGGGACTTCATGTTCTTTTGCTCGCGGATTCTACATCTCGCTGGGCACAGGCTATGCGTGAAATGTCTGGTCGTCTTGAAGAAATTCCTGGCGAAGAAGCGTTCCCTGCTTATCTGGAATCAACTATTGCTTCATTTTATGAAAGAGCCGGAATTGTAAAACTTAAGGATGGAAATGTTGGTTCTGTAACTATTGGAGGAACTGTTTCTCCTGCTGGCGGAAACTTTGAAGAGCCGGTTACTCAGGCAACCTTAAAAGTTGTTGGTGCTTTCCACGGTCTTTCACGAGAACGTTCAGATGCTCGCCGTTATCCTTCCATTGATCCTTTGGATTCTTGGTCAAAATATAAATCAGTTATAAACACTTCTTATGTTGAATATGCTAGAAATCTTTACAAACGCGGACAAGAAGTTAATAGCATGATGAAAGTTGTTGGTGAAGAAGGAACTAGCATTGAAGACTTTATGCTTTATTTAAAGGCGGAATTTTTGGATGCTGTTTATATGCAGCAAGATAGTTTTGATGAAATTGAAGGTGCATCTTCAATCGAGCGGCAAAAATATGTGTTTAGAAAAATCCTTAACATTTTAGGTTCTTCATTTGATATTACTGAAAAAGATGATGCAAGAAATTTCTTTAACACATTAAGACAAAACTTCATTGATATGAATTACAAAGAATTCAATAGTGCTGAATTCAAAAAAGATGAAAAAATTATTGATTCTACATTGGCTGGCAAAAATGCAAGGCTCAACGATGAAGTAAAGCAGCTTCTTAAGGACGGTGAGTAATGAATAAAGTTTATAGCAAAATCGAAAGTATTAACGGTAGTGTTATTACAGTTCGTGCAAAAGGTGTAAAACTTAACGAACTTGCAGAAATTACAACTCGTTTTGGAAAGTCTTTGGCAGAAGTAAATAAAATTGATGGTGATTTGGTTTCTTTGCAGGTATTTGCTGGAGGACGTGGCGTTGCAACCAATGATCAAATTCGCTTTTTGGGACATGAAATGAAAGTTTCGTTCAGCGATAATCTTCTTGGTCGCATTTTTAATGGTTCTGCTGAACCTCGCGATCACGGACCTGCACTTGTTGACAATCTTGTTGAAATTGGCGGACCGTCAGTTAATCCATCAAAGCGTATTACTCCAAATCGTATGATGCGCACAAACATTCCAATGATTGATGTGTTTAACACATTGGTTGTAAGCCAAAAGATTCCAATTTTTTCAATTTCCGGCGAACCTTATAACCAGTTGCTTGCACGTATTGCCATGCAGGCACAGGCGGATGTAATTGTTCTTGGCGGAATGGGCTTAAAATATGATGATTATCTGTTTTTCAAAAATACGCTAGAAGAAGGCGGGGCTTTGAGCCGTACAGTTATGTTTATTCATACTTCTGCGGATCCGACTGTTGAATGTCAAAAAATTCCAGATCTTTCGCTCGCCGTAGCAGAACAATTCGCTCTTCAAGGTAAAGATGTGCTTGTTCTTCTTACAGATATGACTAACTTTGCTGATTCAATGAAAGAAATTGCAATTACTCAAGAACAGGTTCCTTCTAACCGTGGATATCCAGGAGATTTGTATTCTCAGTTAGCGAGTCGTTATGAAAAGGCTGTTGATTTTGCGGATCAAGGTTCTATTACAATTCTTGCTGTTACTTCAATGCCTGGCGATGATGTTACTCACCCGGTTCCAGATAATACAGGTTATATTACTGAGGGTCAGTATTATTTAAAAGGCGGACACATTGAGCCATTTGGTTCTCTTTCTCGTCTTAAACAGCAGGTTAACTCAAAAACCAGAAAAGATCATCGTGCTTTAATGGACGCTATGATTCGACTTTACGCACAGTATAAAGATACGCTTGAAAAAAAATCTATGGGATTTAATATGAGTGCCTGGGACGAAAAACTTTTGAAGTACGGTGAAATGTTTGAAGCCCAGATGATGGATTTGTCTGTAAATATTCCGTTGGAAGAAGCACTTGACAATGGCTGGAAGATTCTTGCTACATGCTTTGAAAAACAAGAAACAGGTATGAAGACAGAATTGATTGAACAGTTCTGGCCTAAAAAATTGGCTTAAAAGCAGAGGATTTTGAATGGCAAAATTAAAGCTGACAAAAAATGAGCAAAAGGCACAAAAAGATGCATTAAAAATGTATCAACGTTATTTGCCAACTCTTACGCTCAAAAAACAGCAGTTGCAGTCAGAAATCCGCACCATTGACGAAAAAGCAAAATCCGTTAGAGCGCAAAAAAAAGCACTTGAAGAAGATTTTGAAAAATGGATTTCAGTCTTTGGTGAAAAAGATGCTTTTAAACCTAATATGGTAACTGTAAAAAACATAAAAAAAGGTTGGGGCAATATTGCTGGCGTAAAAATTCCAATTTATGAAGGTGCTGATTTTGGGCGAGGTGATTACGACCTTTATTCAACGCCTTTATGGATTGATATGGCTGCTGACAGAATGGAAAAAGTTTTAGAATTAGATTTGCAGGCAGAAGTTCTTGATGAACAGGTAAGTCTCTTGTCAAAAGAATTAAGAACAACATCTCAGCGTGTAAATCTTTTTGAAAAAGTAAAAATTCCAGAAACAAAGGCAAATATAAAGAAAATTGGAATTTTCTTAGGCGATGAACAGGTAAGTGCTGTTGTCCGCTCAAAAATTTCAAAGAAAAAATTGCAGGTTGTAGTTCAAAAAGCTGAAGAAGAAAAACTCATTCTTGCAGAAAAATCGGCTAAAAAAACTTCAGCAAAAGGAAAGGGAGGCAAATAATGGCAATAGTTAAAATGAAAAAAGTTTCCCTTGTTGTTTTGGATGCAGAACGTAAAGAATCTTTAAAGTCTTTAAGAAAAATGGGCTTGGTTCATCTTGAATCAATCGAAGGGCAAAGTTCAAAATTAACAGCCTTTAGAGAAGCATTTTCTCAATCGGATAAGGCAATTTCGATTTTAAGCGAAGTTAAAAGCAAAAAAAATGAAGTAAAACAACTTTCACTTTCTGATGAAGATGCGTTTAATAAGGCTAAAGAAGTAATTGATTGTTTTGATAAAAAGAAAACTCTATACGATTCAATAAATCAAGATGTTCAAGAACTTTCTCGTTTTGATAATTGGGGAGCAGTTTCTTTAGAGGATTTGCACTACTTGGCCGAAAAAAATGTCTTCGTATATTTGTATGAAATTCCTGTTGATAAATATGCTCTTATTGGAAAAGATTCAAAAACAGTTTTGGTAAATACAATTGGAAAAACCGCAAGATTTCTTTTTATAAGCGATTGTGAAATTTCTGAACGTCCTGCTGATTTTCCTGCCGAAGCGTATTCTGTTCCATTGCCTAGAGCATCAACACTTCAAATCAGAAAAGATATTGAAGAGCACAAAAATCAAATTGCATCTCTTGACCAAATTATTTTGCAGAATAAAAAGTACACAGACGCAATAAAAAAATTCAAGAAAAACTTGGCCACGGACATTGAATTTGAAAATGTTTACAGCGGAATGGCTCACGAAGAAAGCGAAACTGAAACTGACAATTCTGTAAAACTTGCATGGATTTCAGGTTATGTTCCTGTTGATTCCTATGAAGAATTTAAAAAATCTTGTGCAGAAAATCAGTGGGCTTATTCAGCTCAAGACGCTCAGGAAGATGATTTTGCTGTTCCTACAAAGTTAAAAAATAACAAGTTGATAAGCCTTATTTATCCGCTTATGGACTTTCTGGATGTTACTCCGGGATATAATGAATTTGATATTTCCGGCTGGTTTTTATTGTTCTTCAGCATATTCTTTGGAATGATTTTTGCTGATGGTGGTTATGGCGCAATTATTTGTGTGGCTGCAATATTTTTTATCATCAAATCAGCAATTTCAAAGAAAAAAGTTCCATCTGTATTTGGCTTAATGTTGATTTTAGGACTTTGTACAACAATTTATGGCGCTTTAACATGTTCCTGGTTCGGACTTGATACAGAAAAACTTCCAGACTGGATGCTTGATATTTCATTTGCACCAATTTCAAAGGCAAAGGTTGGCGAGGATATTGCAAATACAAATCAGAAAATTTTCTGTTTTGTGCTTGCACTTATTCAGCTTAGCATTGCACATATAAAATGTTTCTTTAAAGATGTAAAGTCAGCAAAGTGTTTAGGGGATTTAGGTGCCTTAATGGAACTTTGGGGAATGTTTTATGTTGTTATGAGTTTAGTTGTTGATGGAACAAAATATCCATTGCTTTCAATTACATCAGAAAGTATGTATTTGTTTGGCGTTGTGCCAGTTCAATTTCTTTGTTTGGGCGTTTTAGGAGCAGGATTTATCTTAAACTTTATCTTTTCAAATTATGAAGGAAGTGTTGGAAAATCTGTTCTTGAAAGTTGCAAAAATATAATTTCTGTTCTTTTAGGAGTAGTAAATGTATTTTCTGATATAGTTTCTTACATTCGTTTGTGGGCGGTTGCTTTGGCTGGTGCTGCAATCAGTAGTACTGTTAATTCAATGGCTGGTCCAATGTTTGGAAAACTTGCATTATTTATTTTCGGAATAATTCTTGTTTTATTCGGACATGGGTTAAACAATATTTTGAATTTGCTTTCAGTTATAGTTCATGGTGTTCGTTTGAATACTTTGGAATTTTCTCAACATTTGGGAATGGCATGGACTGGAACAAAGTACAAACCTTTTATGGAAAAAACTGAAGAGTAATTTTATTTATGAATCAGTTAAGTTTTATATTTTGCAGATTTTAGCCGTTGGTTAGTTTTCTGCAAGATGTGATTAAAATAAATATTTTAATCGCAGTTAAATTGTATTTATTATCGCTTTTGCGGTTAAGGAGAAAATTATGAACTGGGGAATGATTGGTGCTGGATTGGTAATGGGTATTTCTGCTATGGGTAGTGCCATTGGAATTGGAATTGCAGGACAAGGTGCAATAGGTGCATGGAAACGTTGTTATTTAAACAATAAACCGGCTCCATTTCTTCTTGTTGTTTTTGCAGGTGCTCCACTTACACAGACAATTTATGGTTTCCTTTTGATGAATTCCATTAAAGGAAAACTTGCTGCAGGTACTCTTGATCCATTGTTTGCTTTGGGCTTAGGAATTGCCGCTGGTCTTGCAATGTGTATGTCTGCTATTGCGCAGGGAAAAGCCGGTGCTGCTGGTTCAGATGCTTTAGGCGAAACCGGTAAAGGTTTTACAAACTATATTATGGTAGTTGGTCTTTGCGAAACAGTTGCTTTGTTTGCAATGGTATTTGGAATGATTGCTTAAAATCACAAATCCAACTTACAAATAAAAATAAATTTGATGAAATTTCAAAAGAATAAATTTTGAAACATCTTATTTACTACATTAACAACCAGTCTGTGTTTTATGGGCTGGTTGTATTTTTTTATTTAAAAATGAATTAAAATTATATGGTCCAAATTTCGACATCAATGTCATTATGATACTTATAAATTTATTTGGAGAAGATTTATGTTAAAAAAAACACGTGTTGTACATATCGGCGGACAAAATAATATAAAAAAAATTTATATCGGCGGAGAAAATCCAATTACAATTCAAACAATGTGGAAAGATGGCATAACAGATGTTTTTGAAAATCCAGAAAAGTTAAGTTCCATTCTAAAACAAATAAATAATTTAAAAGCACTAGGTTGCGACATCATACGTTTTGCTGTTCCAGATATGAAAAGCGCACGTTCTTTGTGCGAAATTGCAAGTCATACAGAAGTTCCTCTTGTTGCGGATATCCACTTTGATTATAAACTTGCACTTGAATGTTTAAAAGGTTGTGTAAGTGCAATCAGAATAAATCCAGGAAATATTGGAAGTAAAGAAAAAGTTCTTGCGGTTGTAAATGCCTGTAAAGAAAAAGATGTCGCAATTCGAATTGGCGTAAATACCGGAAGTTTGCCAAAAGATTTAGAAGAAAAAGTTGAAAGCAAAAAATTAAATCGCGCTCAAGCCTTAGCACAAGCCGGTCTTAGAGAAGCCGAAGTTTTTGAAGATTTTGATTTTAAAAATTATCTGGTAAGTTTAAAAGCATCTTCTGTTCGCGAAACAATCGATGCAAACGAAGCATTTTCTGCACAAAGCGATGTTCCTTTACACATAGGCGTAACTGAAGCAGGCCCTTTAATAAGCGGAATTGTAAAATCTACAATGGCATTTACGCATCTTTTAAAAGAAGGCATTGGTTCAACCATAAGAGTAAGCCTTTCGTCAAGTCCAGAAAACGAAGTTATTACCGCAAGAGAAATTTTGCATGAATGTGGATTAAGAAGGGGTGGCGTCAGTTTAATTAGTTGTCCTCGCTGCGGCAGAATAGGTTTTGATGTTCACAGTTTTGTAGAACGCTGGCAAAATGAACTGATGTCGCTGGATAAAGATGTAAGCATTGCTATAATGGGTTGCATTGTAAACGGACCTGGAGAAGGCAAGCACGCTGATTTAGGAATTGCGGGTGGAGGCGATAAAGTTATTATTTTCAAAAAAGGAAAAATAATCCGAACTATTGACTCAAAAGATGCCGATAAAATATTTAGACAAGAATTGGAGTCTTTGTAATGAAAAAAAATTCCATCATTTTGATTTTTATTTTACTGTTTAATTTTCTGTCCTTTGCGCAAACCGTTCCACAAAAAGTTGCAAAAGGCGAAGAAGCCTGGCGTTATTTAAAACAGGCAGAAGATTTTTTCGAAGTAGCAGATTATGGAAACGCATTTTCTTATGCAGAAAAAGCAAAACAAATAAAGAAAAATGATTGTGACTGGCAGGTTTATCAGCTTGAAAGCCTAATGAAAAAATCAAGAATTAGGAGAATTGGCACTCAGTTAGATCTTTTTATGCGTGAATTGCAAAGTTTAAATATGAATGTTCAGCTTGACATAATAAACTATCATCTTGAAAAAAAAGGTCATGAATATTTTAAAAACGATTATAATCTTGTGTTCGATTACGTTTCAAATTATTTTCAATATCCAGAAGCGGATTTTTTAATGGCAAAAATTTATTTTCTGGAAGGCGAAAATGAAATTGCCCTAAATTATTTAGCAAATGCTTACAAAAATTACAGATATTTAGATGTTCCTCTCCAAAAATATGATATTTTAAATGAAATGTCAAAAATCAGTTTTACAATGCAAAATTATGATGATTATGAAAAATATTTGTTGCTGATTGTTGCTGATAATGAATTTTATAATGACCAGAATTTTATGAATGCAATAATAAATTTAATTGATGATAAAACAGATTCGCTTGAAAAGTTTTTCCTCTTGTATCGCTGTAAAAATCTTGTAGGACTTTCTTCGTTAATAGAACTTTCTGAATATTACAGAGATTTTGGTTATGCAGAGAAGGCTTTAAAGTGCAGTGCACTTGCTTCAATAATTGCAGTTACAAGAATTGATGATGTTTTAAAACAAAGAATCCGAACTTACGAATACAAAAACCTAAGTACTTTGCTTGTTTTATCTAGTAATTATTCTGATATAGTTGATTGGGGAAACGAAAATAATATTTGGAAACTTTTTTATGATTTTGCGGATATTGCAGCGTTGAATGGAAAACTTATATTTGCAAAAAATTTGTATACCATTTTAGCGCAAGATGTGCCAGAAGATTATTGGAAAGTAATGAGCGAACAAAAGCTTATAAAATAATTTAGTAAAGAAGCCCTAAACCAAAATAAATTTCATAATTACGTGCAGGATTTCTCCAGTTTGAATCAAAATAATCAGTTTTAGAATTAAGAATTCCTTTAGAAAAGTCATAGCCAATGCTTCCTCGAACAACATAACTTTTCCATCTTAACGGATAAACCAAAACTTCAAGTCCAGCAGTATAAATTCCTTCTCTAAAACTGAAAACTGAACCAGAAACACGATTTTTTAACAAAGCAATATCAATAAATGGCGATAATTGTAATTCAAAATCAAGATAGGAAAAAAGTTTGTACGGAATGTAAAAAATTTTTTGCTTTATTTCTGACATTTCATTATATGCTCCGAATAAATTTTTTCCCCATTCAAGCCAGTTTGTTGTAATTATGTGAATTGGAAAATCCAAATTTATGGTTAAGGCGCAAGGCGTTTCTAAAGCATAATTGTTTGAATCCACATTATAATCAATATTGTAAGTTTGATAGTCTGCGGCACCTCGAATTTTTTCTCCGATTTTTGTTGTAGTATTTAAACCTGCAAAAAAGTTTGCATTTACAGATAATGAAAAAAGTTTCCAGTTTTCAAAGAATTTTGCATTTATAGTAAATGAAGGGACAACTTTTTCAGAAATTACTTGCGTGTGAAAATCCCAGCCAATACTTTCAACCGTATTAAAATAATATCCGCTTCTAAAATTATATTTTTCTGCCCAATTTATATTGCTCACATCAATCGTTTGTGCAACATTTATCATAGGAGTTTGATTTAAATCAGTATTATTTTCATTTATGCCATTTAAATCCCAATTATGTGTAAAATTAACAGAAGGCGTAAAAGAAACTGCTGTTGTGTTTCCTAAATATCCCAAAACTAAAGGCAAAGAAACGCCAAATTTTTCAACAAAATATAATTCATCGCCATAAATTATGTAATCATTATTTCTTATTACAGATTGAGTTCCGCTTATACTTAATTTATTGTGACCAAACGGAATTTTTACAGTTAAACCTGTGCTATATGAAAAATCTGGAGCAGCCTCGCCAAATTCCCAAGAAAGACTAAAATCGTTGCTCCAAGAATTTTCTGTAAAACCTAAATTAAAAGGAAATTCATATTCAAAATTAAAGCCGCCAGAAAATTTTGACCAATCTTCAGGAGCGTCTGTGTTTCCTAGTTGACCGTTTAAATCTATGTTTAAATCGCTCATTGTTCCCAAAAAATTGTTATCCTTAAGTTTAAGTTTTAATTCAAAACCAGAATTTGTATCTAAAGTAGGTTTTGGAAACATTAAAAATGATTTTGAATCAGAAAAACTGTAAATAACGTCTGCAATATTTAAATTATTTTCTTTTTCAATTACAACATAATTAAATTCGATATTTTCAACCAGACGTGTATTTGTAATTTGCTGCCTTATATCTTTTAAGTAATTTTCAAATTCTTCTTTTGACAAAAAAATCCGGTCGTAGTCAATATCAGTTATGTTTCGTTTAATTGCGTAAGGTTTTGTTTTGCCCTTAGAATTAAAAGTTACGTTTTTGATTTGGAAAGTTTCTTGGTTTTCTGCTGAACTTTGGTTTTTATTTTCTGAAGATATTAAATTTGAATTGTCTTGAGGTAAAGTTTGTGCTGTTAAATTTATTGTAAAAGTAAGCACAAAAATACTTAAAAATATACATTTTTTTGAATTTTTCATTAAACAAAAGCCTTTGTATCTTTATTTATTTGACCACATCATTTTAATATCTTTATAGTTCGAAGTCTACATTTTGGAGGAAAATATAAGTAAAACTTCAAAATTAAATCAATATGCGCCTTTTTTATCTAAAACAACCCAAATTGTTTTTATTAAAATCCACAAATCAAGCCAAATAGACCAATTTTGAATATAATATGAATCTAACAGAATCCTTTCTTCGTAAACAGTTTCGCTTCTGCCACTAGTTTGCCACATTCCTGTAATTCCAGGTAAAACAGAAAGTACATAATCTCGACTTTCTCCATATTTTTCAAGTTCACCTGCCGTTACAGGACGCGGTCCTACAAGACTCATTTGACCGATTAGAACATTAAATAATTGCGGAAGTTCATCAAGTGAAGTTTTTCTGAGAAATTTTCCAAATTTTGTAACACGCGGATCATTTTCAAATTTTCGTTCTTTTTCCCACTGTTCGCGCATTTGCGGATTTTCTGCTAAAATTTTTTCAAGTCTTTTGTCTGCATCAATGCACATTGATCTGAATTTCCAGCATTTAAATTCTTTACCGTTTTTTCCAACTCTTTTGTGTCCATAAAAAATTGGACCTTTTGAAGTGAGTTTTGTAAGAATACATAAAATCAGCATAAGCGGAATCAAAATAGGGCAGAAAAATAAAATTATAAAAATATCAAGCAGCCTTTTTATAATTAAATTTGATTTAAAAGTTAAATTATGAGTTGAAGCAAAACCTGTAATTCCTGCAATATCTTTTAACTGCTGTGTTGTTGTGCTATTAGATTGATTTTTAGAAATAGAAATTGTATAGCGGTAAGTTGACATAATTTTAGACATATCATCTTTGTAATCACTGATTATTGCACATTTTATATTATGTTTTTTTATGACGTTGAAAATGTTTATATCATTATTTGGAAAGTATGGAATTCCATTGTACATAGAACTTTTTGTAGCAGAAGAATCAATAATTACGGCAGGAAAATATCCCAGATATTTATTGTTTGTCAATTTGCTTATAACTTCTTCAGCATTGTTGTCGCTTGTGTAAATTACAACCGGAACTCCCCACCAGTTAAAATTAGAAAAAATTCTTTTCGCAAAGTGTCTTACAAATGGCAGAAAAATAGTTGCAAATGGAAAACTGACTAAAAATGCAATACAAATTGCATAGTTTGTACTGTCTTTTATAATAAATCTAACATATTTTATATCGTTTAAATTTGAAATATAAAGAGTTACAACAATCGCCAGAAAAGCAAAAAATGTACAGCCACAATATTGCTTAACTTCTTCTGCAGGCATATTCATAATTCCTGGATACAATCCAATAAATCCAAACAAAATCAAAATGAAAGGAATATAAAACGAATATCTAATGAAAGACCTGAAATTGATTATTGCTGGTGCAAAAAGATTTACAATAAAAAATCCTAAACCAATGCACAAAAATAAAACGAGTGCATCAACAATGCAAAGTCCTACACCAGACCAGAAAGAACTTGTGTGAGGAAAGCTTTTACTTAAATATGCATCAAATTCTGCGTTATTCATTTTTTACCACTTAAACTTTAAAATTAAAATTTGTACTCAAAACCAATGTAAAAGTAATTATTAAAT
>CAZDAY010000016.1:0-14989 GCA_964503435.1 uncultured Treponema sp. | reverse complement strand
CCCACAACTCCCCAGTGAAAATTTGCAATAAAAACAATATCCAAAACGATATTTAAAATCGAAGAAATTATTAAAAAGTACAAAGGAGTTTTGCTGTCGCCCACCGCTCTTAAAACGCAAGCGCAAGCATTGTATAAAACTGTCGCCAGAATCCCAAGATAAATTGTAAAAATGTAATTAAAAGAATCTGACAAAATATCTTCTGGCGTATTTGTGATTTTTAAAATCGGCAAGGCAAGTGCACACGCAATAATTGTGATTACAATCCCGGAGCAAAAATTCAAAAGCACATTCATTGCAACAGATTTTCTTAAACCAGCGTCATCTTGAGCACCAAAACGTTGCGAAGTTATTACAGCAAATCCGCTCGTCATTCCGTAAAGAAATCCAAGCACCAGAAAATTCATTGGGCCGGTATTTCCAACAGCAGCAAGAGCATTTGTACCTAAAAGTCGCCCAACAATTATTGTGTCGCACATATTATAAAGTTGCTGAAAAATGTTTCCAGCAAGAATCGGCAATGAATAAAAACTCAAAAGTTTAAAAGGTTCGCCCTTTGTCATGTCCATGTTTTTTTGTGAAAATGATTTTGCCTTAGTTTTCATATAAAATCTTCTGTTAATAAAGTTTTGATTTTGTTTTAAGTTTGATTGTTTTAAAGGCGAAGAATTTTGTAAATTTTTTCTGATTTTCTTAACTTAAAAATTTCTGTTCTTCGCCAGTTTTTTGATTTGTGATTTTTATTTTCAGATTTAAGCAGGAATTTTTAGCAAAAACTGTAAATCTTTACGCTTTACAAATTAAATTCTGAAATTAGTTGTGATTTTGGTTTAAAACCAACTGAAGTTTTTTCAACTTTTCCATTTTTAAAAAGAAGTACAGTTGGAATTGCCTGAATATTGTAATCTGTGGCAATTTGTGATTCTTCATCAACATTTAACTTTCCAACTTTTACTTTACCTTCGTAATCGTTTGCGAGACTTTCAATTTCTGGAGCCATCATTTTGCAAGGTCCGCACCAACTGGCCCAAAAATCAACAATAACAGGAATTTCTGAATTTAAAACTTCGTCCTTAAAATTTTTATCAGTAAATTTGAATTCAGCCATATTTTCCTCCGTTTAGAATGACATTTTCAAGATACTTTAATCTTTTGATTTTGAAAAATTGCAATTTTCATTTCAAATATAAGTATATTTTTTTTTATAAACAAGCAAGAATTTTGTTATTTTGATAAAAATATCGGTTAGTGGCTGTCTAAATAGGAATAAAAAACGATGGTTGCACTTCGACTTTGCTCACCAAATTCGAGTTTAGGATGACAAGTTTTTAAAAATCCCACCAGGCAGCAGCACTTTGATCTGCTAATTGAATTAAAAGAACAAGCGGATTTTTTAAGAAATTTGAATAATTTAATTCTTCCAAAGGCGACAAATCACTAAAACCCATGTGGCGGCTAATTGCTTCCAAAACATTTCTGCGTTTTACCAGCGAAGGCATTGATTCTAAAAGCAAAAGTACGCTTTCGTTTCCGTGACCTAAATTCCGCAAATCTTGCTTAGTGCGAAAAACAGGTTTTCTGACCCAATTTCCCATGAAATCTTTTGTATTATGAAATTCAGTTTTATAAGAACCAGCCTTACAAAAATCGTGACTAATGCAAGCAATAAAAATATCTTCGGCTGAAAATTCTTCTGTATTAACTAAAGGTGAAAGTTCAAAATTTTCAAGTAAAGGTTTTGCAAATCGCAAGGCTTGAACACTAACCATAAGCGAATGAATGCAAAGTCCGCCGTCAAAATTTCCGTGGAATTTTGTGCTTGCTGGCGATTTATAAAATTCATTTTCTTGCATCCAGATTTTTAGCGCAGAACATTCATCTTTGTTTTCAATTATAAAATCCGCCATTTCTTCAATGCAAGTTTTTATTTTTTCAGTGTCGATTTTTTTTGAATCATCGATTGGCGAATATTTGTTAAAAATTTCAAGCAAAGTGTCTATTTCATAATCAAATTTTTCTTTTTCGTCGATTGTCATAAATTAAAATTTCCTAAAATAAAATTTAAAATCTTTTTTTAACATTTTTGCAAGTATGTGATAAATTGTAAAGATGAATAAAAGAGAATTTTATTTGCGAAACGCACGCCTTGAAGATTTGGATGAAATTATGAATGTGGAAAGTCAATCTTTTGGAACTCACATTCAAGAAGAAAAATCTTTGTTTAAGAAAAGAATTGAAACTTTTGACAGAGGATTTCTTGTTTTTGAAGCGGATCAAAATGGACGAAGAAAAATTGCCGGTTATTTTTGCACGGAACTTTGGGAAAAAATTCCTAAAGGTGCAGAAGATTTTCTTGTGGGTCATGATATAAAAAAAATTCACACTGAACATGGAAAAATTTTGTATATTTCCTCTTTTGCCTTGCTGCCGGAATTTCGCGGTAATGGAAACGGAAAAAAACTTTTTGAACAAAGCCTTGATTTTTTTAAGACAAAGTTTAATTTTGAAAAAATTCTTCTGCTTGTAAATGAAAAATGGATTGGCGCAAAAAAAATTTATGCTTCGTATGGATTTAAGGAAATTTTTATTTGTAAAGATATATTTTTAAATGATGAAAAAAATTCAGAAAGCAAAGTCTTTACAAGCGATGGAATTGTTATGCTTTTAGATTTGACGGTTTAGTAGAAGACTTGCGTTTTACTTAGAGAAGTGGCGGTTTTGACTGAACTAACCCCATAAGCGCCACTTTAATGTCCAAAACTAATCTTTAAAATTTAAAAGATGAAAATTTAAATTTTTGTTTTTTAAAAATTTTTGAATGAAATGTTTTAGAATAGATTTTGTTTTTAATCACAATATTATTATGTCGTGTTTTTTTTTAAGTAAAATTTTTTAAATAAATTTTTTGTTATTTTTATCATTTATTATAAAATTCAGCAGAGAAGTGCAGCCTTTTTTTACATCGCGGAAAGTTGCGTCAAAATCATGTGTGTACCAAGGGTCAGCAATATCGCGAGCATTTTCTGTAAAATCAAGTAAAAGATGAACTTTGTGCTCAGAATCTGAACCAAAAATCCACAAAATATTTTTTTTGTTCCAGGAATCCATTCCAATAATAAAATCGTATTTTTGATAATCAGATTTGTTTAACTGGCTTGCTTTGTGCGGATAACATGGAATTCCTTCTTGCGCAAGTTTTTTTAACGTTCCTGGATGCACGGAATTCCCTAATTCTTCTGTGCTGGTTGCCTTTGAATCGATTAAAAATTCTTTTTCCAGCGCGGCATTTTTTACTAAATCTTTCATTACAAATTCAGCCATTGGGCTTCGGCAAATATTTCCGTGGCAAACAAATAAAATTTTATGCATGCTAGAAGTATACTGAAAATTTTAAATTTGTGAAATTTTTTCTGTCAACAATTTTTTTTCTTGACTTTAGGTATTTTTATATTGATAATGTAATTGTCGATGTGATAGTAATACTATCAAAACGAAAAGATTTTTTACGGGCTAAATTTTATTCGTAGCATTTTAGGAGGAGAATTTTATGGAAAATCAATCAAGTTCTGTGGAAATAAAAGTTTTAAGCGAAAGACATTCAGTTAAAATTGAAGATTTGGGCGAAAAAAACGGAATTTCAAACACAACTGAAAAATCTTTTTCTTACATTTTAAATACTTACAGTTTTTGCGGCGAAACTTTTGCTGATTCTGAAACACTTAGCACGTATAATGGCGTGGCTGGCGAAAAATCTTCTGCTAACGGCGAGAAATTTTCTTCTGACAAAAAATCAACTGCTTGCGACGGCGAAACTTATGCAATCAAAAAATCAACTGGCGACAAGGAAAATCGAATTGTTGCAGAATTTAATTTAAACGAAATTTTAGATTTACTTATAGAAGACAAATCACTTTGCGAAAAATGTAAAACCGAAGATTTTTATTTTTATGGCGGCGGCTGGCAGTCCTGGGGCTTTGGTGGCGAATTAAAACCTGGCGAATTTGAAAAAAAATACATTCCAATAATTCCTCAGTTGAAAAATTATTACACTTTTCCCGGCAAAGCTCCTTGCAAGGTTGCGGACGAAAATCAAAAATCAAAAAAACTGCTTAACGGCAAATTTATTTCGTACTTTCGCTGGAACAATACTTATTTAGTTTTAGCATCTCTTGGAAATGCAGACAAATTTGGAAAAGCACCACTTGCGCCACTTGAATATTATGCAAACCGAAAAACCAGAAAAATTTCTGTTGTTGCTTGCAGTCAAAATAAAAAGTGGCAGAAAGATGAAATTGTTTCAAAAATTGCGCTGTTTGCGGTAAATTCATTTTTTGATTTAAAGGCAATTATTCACGAACTTTACAAAGAGCCGCAAAAAAATCGTTTTGAAAATTTGAAGTTTTTAAGTAGCGAAAACGACAGAATTTTGGCTGCGGGCTGGGAATCTTGGTACAATCACTACGAAAAAATTACGCAAAAACTTATTGAAGATGATTTAGAGGCGCTGGGAAAAACTGGAAATATCATAAAAACTTTTTGTTCTGACAGAAAAAAGCCTGTTGTTTTTCAGGTTGATGATGGCTGGGAGCAGGGGTTGGGTCAGTGGGAAGCCGATAAAATTAAATTTCCCGGCGGAATGGTAAATTTGGCAAGTGCGATTGAAAGTAAAATGTATATTCCTGGACTTTGGCTTGCTCCGTTTATAATTGATTTTAGAACTGACTTTGCACAAAATCACCTTGACTGGATTTTGAAAGATGAAAATGGCAAATATGTTGAAGCGGGATTTTCTCTTGTTTGGGGTGCGAAATTTGGCAAAATGCAGCCTGGCCGTCCTTATTCTTACTTTTGTCTGGATATTAGCCGTGAAGATGTGCTCGAATATTTAGACAATTTAATGGAAAAAGTTATAAATGTTTGGGGATTTAGATATTTAAAACTTGACTTTTTGTTTGCCGGAATGATTTATGGAAACTTTCAAAATAAAAAAGCTTCTTATGAACTTTACGACAGAGCAATAAAAATTCTTACAAAACGCACTAAAAATAATAAGGGACAAGATGTTGCTTATTTAGGCTGTGGACTTCCTTTTGAACCTTCATTTAATTATTTTCCGCTTTCTAGGATGGGCTCGGATACAACAGAAAATTGGGATTATTATATTCTGCGACCGTTCCGTTTTTTATGCCGACCAAGCGCCGTATTAAATATGCAGAGTACTTTAGGGCACGCTTTTTGGGACCAGAGTATTTTTGTAAATGACCCGGACGTAATTTTCTTGCGCTACGATAATATTGCAATGTCGGATAAGCAAAAAGAAACTGTCGCTTTGGTGAATTTTATGTTTGCCAGCCAGCTTATGCATTCCGATGATCCAAGCGCATTTAAACCGGAAACTGAAGGAAAATTTACGGAACATATTTTGTCGCTTTACGAAAAATTTGAAGGCGTGGAATTTGCACATAAAAATATTGACAGCGACACTTACGTTTTTTTCAGCAGAGATAAAAAATATTGCGGAATTATAAATCTTTCTGATAAAGAATTTTCTTTGGAAAAAAATAAAATGCTCGAAGCGTGTGGATTTGAAAATTTGGCGACAGAAAAATTTGAACTTAGCACGATTGTTGGACATTTTGTTCTTGAGGACGATGTTTATAAAACTGAAGCACATTCAATAAATATTTTTGAAGTTTGAAAAAGTTGTCATTCTGAACTCTGCTTGTCGGAATATTAGGTCGATTCGGAATCTACTAAAACTTTTATTTGCTAAGCGACATTTACGTTATAAACAGCCCCATGATTGTTCGGCGTTGCTTTCCATCGTAGTTTGACGGCGTTAATAAAAGTGCTTTCTACAGGCTCAACCGCCGGTAATTAAACAAAAACAAGGAGAAAAATTAAATGACAGAAAAATCGGAACTTGTGTTTGGAAATCCAATTCCTAAAAAATTTATTAAAAAGGCAGCAAGGGCTCAAAAAAAATATCTTAAAAAATTTGGTGATGACAGAAATACAAAATATCATCTTGTTGCTGTTGAAAATAGTGTTTTAACTCCAGCGATGGGCGTTAAGGTTTTAAAACTTTCTGACAAACCACTTGGTCCGCTTCCGGAAAAAAGCATTATTATTGGAAACATTCGCATGGGATTTGGGCATTACAGAATTTCTATGGCAATGGCAAGTGCCGCTCACGCAATGGGATACACGCCGCTTTTTACCGACATTCCAAAAGATACGCCTTACATTGCTACTCACGTTTGGCCAAGTCAGGCGGCAGTTCACGCAGGAATGACTCAAGTTGTAAACGCAATTCCAGATAACTGGCCAATGGCTTTGCACTTGTCTGAAGGCGCTTTGCATACAGTTCAAACTCCATCATCATATTTGGGCTACAGAACTTTGCGCGGATTTGACGGTGAACATATTTTAAAACCTATTCCAAATAATCAAATTGCGTACATTGGGCATTATATTGATAACGAATTTGTTGAAAATATTGAAAAAGATTGCGAACTTCGCATAAATCGATTAAAAACAAATCAGCCAATTAGATATTTACTTTCGATTGGCGGAGCGGGGGCACAAGGCGATTATTTTGCTGGCTTAATAAAAACTTTAGTTCCTTACATCAAAGAAGGAAAAGCGGTTCTTTACTTAAATATTGGTGATTATAAAAATGTTTGGGATATTTTTAAATCAAAAATTTCGGAAATTGAAAACTTAGCAAAACTTCATTTTGATAATTGGGACGACACGCTAAAATTTGCTCAAGAAAGTCTGGCAGATAGCACATCTTCTAGCGAAGTTTCTAAAGGAATTCACGTTTTCTGCCACAAAGATATTTTTGCTGCAGTTTATGCAACAAATCTTTTAATGCGAACTTGTGATGTTCTTATGACCAAACCTAGCGAACTTGCATTTTATCCAGTTCCAAAACTTATGATTCAGCACGTTGGCGGACACGAAAAATGGGGAGCGATTCGTGCGGCAGAAGTTGGAGATGGAACGCCAGAATGTCCAAATCTTGAATATGCACAATTTATGATTGAACAGTTTATTAAATGTCCGGAACTTTTAATAAATATGAACAATGCAATTCTTGCTGCAAAAAAATCAGGAATTTACAACGGAGCATATCACGCAGTTGAACTTGCTGCAAAAATTACAGGAGTAGATGGAAATGGTTCAAAGTTTACATACGCCGGCCGCTGAACGAAGACGACAGGAACAAGAAAATTTAAAAGCATCCAGAATCAATCATATTATTGAATGTAGTTTTGATCTTTTTTCAGAAAACGGCATCGAAAGCATAAGTTTAAACGAAATTGCAGAAAAATCAGAAATTGGAGTTGCATCCTTGTACAGATATTTTTCTACAAAAGATGACCTTGCGATTGAAGTTGCAGTTTGGGCATGGAACAAAGAAAATGACTTGTTTAAGCAAATTTATGAATCAGAAACCTACAACAGAATGAACGGTTTTAATCAAATCAGTTTGCTAATGGAAATTTTTCCAACGGCACTGGTTGAACAGACAAATTTTTTCAGATTTATTTATTATTTTGATTCGTTTATTAAGCGTGAAAAAATAAGTTCTGAACGTCTTTTAAAATATGAGCAGACTATTGATATTCTGAATCAAATTGTAATAAATGCTTTGGAAAAGGGAAGAGCGGACGGTTCAATCAACACGAAAAAAAATCCTGAGGCACTTATAACAAATTCCAGCGATGATGATATTTACTTTACTTTTATGCACACAATTTTTAGTCTGGCACAAAAATTAGCACTTTCTGGAGAAATGCTTTTTATGGACAAAAAAGTTCAGTCAGTAAAACAGATGGAACTTTTGATTGATATTATGCTGAATACAATTAAAGGACAGGTTTAAAAATTTGAATATAAAAATCTGTAAGGAGGAAGCTCATGTCTGAATTAAAGACACTTTCAAAGGGAAAAATGTGGATTTATGCGATTGGTCAGTTAGGCTGGTCAATTATTTCGGGGCTTATTGGTTCCTGGTTAGTTTATTTTTATCAGCCAAGTCAGGAAGCACTTGATGAAGGAATGAAAATTTTTGTTCCTCAAGGAAGAATTATTTTTGGCGTTTTAACAATTATCGGTTTAATTACGGCAACAGGTCGTGTTTTTGATGCAATTACTGATCCTTTGGTTGGAAACTGGTCAGATAAATGCAAATCAAAATTGGGACGGCGAATTCCGTTTTTAAGATATTCGGCAATTCCTTTGGGAATTATTTTTGTACTTGTGTTCTGTGCTCCAATCCCTGAAAGAAGTTCAATAAATTCTGTCTGGCTTTTTATTTTTGTGCTGGCGTATTATTTTGCAATCACTTGTTATTGTACTCCTTACACATCACTTCTAGCTGAACTTACACACAATCAAGATGAAAAACTAAAACTTTCAATGTGCATTTCTTTAACATTCATTGTGGGAACGGCGATTGGTTATGCGGCTCCGGTAATTTGGGGATTTTTGATTAGCAGTTTTGGATTTGAACGAATTCCAGCCATGCGCTTAACTTTTGCAATTCTAGCCCTAATTGCAACAATTTTTATGTTAGTTCCAGCCTTTGGGATTAACGAAAAAGATTACTGCAATGCAAAACCGTCAGAATCTTCAATGTTCAGTTCGCTTGCAAAAACATTTAAAAACCGCGATTTTAGATTTTTTGTTTTACAGGACATTGTTTATTGGTTTGGGCTCACAATGTTCCAGACAGGACTGCCGTTCTTCGTTACAACCTTGCTAAAATTAGGCGAACAATATTCAACCATAATGTTTATTGGCTTAACCGCACTTTCACTTTGCTTTTATCCGTTTGTTACAAAAATGGCGCATAAATGGGGAAAAAAGAAATTACTAATTGCAGCCTTTCTGGGATTCTTTTTGACATTTGCACTTACAAGTCTTTGCGGTCCGTCTCTTTCAATTCCTGTTCCAGTTCAAGCAGTTATGATTGTTGTAATCGGTTCATTTCCTCAGGCGATTTTTGGAATTGTTCCTCAAACTATTGTTGCTGATATTGCTCAGAGTGATGAAATTCAAACCAAAGAAAACCGCAGCGGAATGTTTTATGCGGCACGTACCTTTGCAATGAAACTTGGTCAGAGTCTTGCGATGTTAGTGTTTACTTCGCTTGCAACTATTGGCGCTTCAAAACTTGCTGCTAATGCCCAAAATATTGCTACTGAAGTATCTGAAAATGGCGGAACTCCACTTGGATACAGAATTGTTGCGATGGTTGCTGCAATTTGTTGTATTGCTGGCGGAATTATAATGATGTTTTTTAACGAAAAGCATGTTATGGCAATTATTGAAAGTGTAAATCCAAACGAAGAAGGAAAGTCTTAGGTTGAAGATAAATCAGAAAATTAACCTTTGATTTTTAATATTTTGGAGCGAATTCTTCTGTGCTAACTGCCCTGACAGCCTCACTTGAAACTTCGTTGTGAATACGCTCACGCTCATTTCGGGCAAAAAACAGATTGTCGGGTTGTAAAAAAAATTCGTTAGGGACTGTCCAAAAAGAATGAAACACTGTGGTTGAACTCGTAGCGAAGTTTCTAGCGGATTCTCGAAACCGACATCTTTGCCTGAAACTATTACACGCGTTTTAAATTTACGTGCATTGCCCAAAGTTCAGAATACGAACCCTTTTTACAGAAAATTTTGCAGTTTTTATCAAATGCGGAACTTTCAATATAATCAACTGATTCTGGAATATAAATGCTTATAGGATTTTTGCACTTAATAAAGGCTTCTTCACCAATGCTTGTAACATTTTCTTTAATACGAACTCGTTCTACGCTTGTTCCATAAAATGCACGATTTGCAATTCCTTTTACATTTTCTGGAGTTGCAACATTTTTTGCATTTCCATCATAAAAAAGTAAAATATTGTTGTTTTGGTTAAGCATAATTCCATTGTCATACTTGTAAGATTTATTTACAGGCAAATAAGTTTTGCTGTTTGGAAAGGCATCCGCAGCACAAGAAGTAAGATTTGAAGGCAAAACAAGATTTTTAATTCCAGTGCATGCTTCAAAGGCTTTATTTTTAATTTGAGTTACAGTTTCCGGTAAAATTAAAGATTCAAGACTTTCGCAACCAACAAAAGTACATTCTTCAATAGTTTTTATGCCGTCAGGAATTTCAATGGATTCAAGCGAAATACAATTTGCAAAAGCATAACGTCCAATAAATGTCACGCCTGGCGGAATAATAATACTTTTCAAATTTATACAATTTGCAAAACTTCCTTCTCCAATAACAAGAAGACTTTCTGGTAGTTTTACGCTAGTTATATTTCTATGATTTTTGATGGTGTTTTCATCAATTTCTTTTGTGCCTTCTTCAATTATTACTTCACTTTCGTTCATAATTTTCCTCGTTTTATAAAATTTTATGGAATCTCAAAAATTTAAGTTTTTAAGATGCAGTTTGTTAAATTTAAAAGACGATTTTATTTTAACATCGATTTTTTTGCGTGTCTATTTTTTAAATTTTGAACTTTATCTGTCCGTCCCACCCCTTAGCAGAGGATTTAGCCCGCCGTGTAGTACTTTAGTTCTGTGCAAAAGTGGCACTTTATTAGTAACAGATTCTGAATCATGTTCAGAATGACGATTTTTTTATGGACTGAGTTCTTATTTTTTTTGCACAGAATGAGCGTGAGAGTATTCGCAAGGAAGTTTCAAGCGAGTACGAAAGGGCGGTTTTATTTTTGGCGGGCAGTTAGCATAAAGTGCTAAATTTCAAATAACAAAGCACGCTCCAATGCTTCGACTTCGCGGATGCTGAGTAAAGTCGAAGTACACCAACCATGCTTCGACTTCGCTCACCAACCATCAATCTAAGTCAAAGGCTCCGGTGTAAAGTTTGTAATAGCGTCCCTGCTTTGCCATAAGCGTTTCGTGATTTCCGCGCTCAATAATATTTCCTTTTTCCAAAACAATAATTTCCTTTGCGTTTCGGACTGTAGAAAGTCTGTGGGCAATTACAAAAACTGTTCGGCCTTCCATAAGATGATCCATTCCCTTTTCAATAAGTTTTTCTGTTCGAGTGTCGATTGAAGAAGTTGCTTCGTCCAAAATTAAAACTGGAGGATTTGCGATGGCTGCTCGTGCAATGGCTAAAAGTTGGCGCTGCCCCTGACTCAAATTTGCTCCGTCGCCTGTAATTACGGTGTCGTATCCATTTTCTAAATGACGGATGAATTGGTCAGCATTTGCGAGTTTTGCTGCGTCAAGAATTTGTTTTTCGCTTGCATCTAAGTTTCCGTAGTGAATATTTTCGCGGATTGTTCCTGTGAAAAGATGCGTGTCTTGTAAAACCATTCCCAGCGATTTTCTTAAGTCAGATTTTGCAATCTTTTTGATTGGAATTCCGTCATAAGTGATTTGACCCTTGTCGTCGTCAATGTCATAAAATCTTGTGAGTAAATTTGTGATTGTGGTTTTGCCACTGCCGGTTGAACCAACAAGGGCAATTTTTTCGCCTGCCTTTGCGTGCAGATTTATGTTGTGTAAAATTTCTTTTTGCGGAACATAACTGAAACTTACGTTTGAAAAGTCAACGTCGCCTTTTAGTTTTGTTAATTTATCGCCGTCTTTCCATGCCCAAGTGCCGGTTTTTGCAAAAGATTGAACAAGGCGGATTTCTGTGCTCGCAGAGAATTTTTCTGTTTGCGCAGAATTTTCTGTGCTGCCAGTGCTTGCGATGGCGGTAGCGCCAGAAGAATTTGCTACGTTAACAGCGAAATTTCCGGTTGTGCCGGAAAATTTTCTTGCTTCGGCGGAGAATTTTTGTGCGCTTGTGCCAGAAGAATTTCCTGTTCCAGCAGAAATTTCCACAGCGTTCACCAGAGAAATTGTTCCGTCATCAACTTCACTTTGTTCATCTATTGCGTTAAAAATGCGTTCTGCTCCGGCAAGTGCGTTTAAAATCGAATTAAACTGCTGGCTCATCATTGTAATTGGTCGCGAAAAACTTCGAGTGTATTGCAAAAAAGCGGCGATTGAACCAATATCAGACTTGCCCTTTATAACAAGAAATGCCCCTAAAATTGCAACTAATGCGTATTGTGCGTGGCTTAAGTTTCCCATAATTGGATTCAGAATATTAGCGAATGTATTTGCTTTAGTTGACGCTTCCTGAAGATTGTCGTTTAAGATGCCAAATTCTTCTTTGCATTTTTCAGTGTGATTAAAAACTTTTACAACCTTCTGGCCTGCAATCATTTCTTCTATATAACCATTCAAATTTCCAATATTTTTTTGCTGTTCACGAAATGCTTTTGCGCTTTTTTTACCGACTCGTGTTGCCAGAAACATCATCAGCACTAAAGTCGAAACAACTAAAATCGTAAGAATCGGACTTGTAATTGACATCATCACAAAAAGTGCCACTACATTTATAACGCTTGTAATAAGTTGCGGAAGAGTCTGGCTCATCATTTCACGCAAGGTGTCAACATCATTTGTATAAAGCGACATAAGTTCGCCGTGAGTGTGAGTGTCGTAATATCGAAGCGGCAAAGTTCCCATTTTATGAAAAAGGTCAGTTCTGATTTTGTACAAAACTCTTGTTGAAATATGAAGCATAATTCTGGCGTTTCCCCAAGTTGCACAGGCTCCTAGAACAAAAACGCAGGCAATTATACAAAGCATTTTAATGAACGGAAAAAAATCTTTTATGCCCAAAGTTTCGCCGCTAGTTGCTCGCGTAAAAAGCGGAATTATATAATTGTTCAGCGCCGGTTTTATAAGAGTGTCGCCCAAAACACTTGCACCAACGCTTATAAAAGTAACGAACAAAAGTACAACAATCAAAAATTTAAATTCGCCCAGATAATGCAAAAGTCTTTTTATGGTTTTTTTAGAATTTTTAGGTTTAGCAACGCCTTTCATTTTAACTGGTGGCATTTTTTTCTCCCATTTTTTTTATTCTGATTTTAGTGAATGACACATTTTTTCGCTCATAAGCACTCAATCCTAAGTCCTAAGAACTACTCTGCTGCGATTCATAAACTTCCTTGTAAATTTCGTTAGAAGCCAGAAGTTCTTTGTGAGTTCCGCATCCGTTGATTTGCCCATTATCCAAAACGTAAATAAAATCCGCGTCCTGAACAGAAGAAATTCTCTGTGCAATAATAATTTTTGTAGAATCCTTAAGATTTTCTCTCAAAGCAGAACGAATTCTTGAATCAGTTGCCGTATCAACCGCCGAAGTTGAATCATCTAAAATTAAAATCTTTGGTTTTTTAAGCAATGCCCGTGCAATACAAAGACGCTGTTTTTGACCGCCGCTCAAATTTACTCCGCCTTGACCAAGTTCCGTTTCATATCCATTCGGAAGTGAAGAAACAAATTCGTGAGCATCAGCAATTTTACAAGCGTTTATAATTTCATCCTCGCTGGCATTTTGATTTCCCCAGCGCAAATTATCTTTAATAGTTCCGCTGAACAAAACATTATTTTGCAAAACCATAGAAACATTGTCGCGTAAAACAGTCAAATCGTAATTTCTAACATCAACGCCGCCAAGTTTAACCGAACCTTCAAGACAATCGTAAAGTCGTGGAATAAGCGAAACTAAAGTTGTTTTAGAAGAGCCAGTTCCGCCAAGAATTCCAATCATTTTTCCAGAATCCACATGAAGATTTATATTACTTAAAACACAGTTATTTTTGTCGTGTGAATAACTAAAGTAAACATTTTCAAAATCAAGTGAAGCATCTTTTACGCTTTTAACACAAATTTCATCAGCAGGATTTTGAATTTCTGGAACTTCATCCAAAACAGCAACAATACGATTTATGCTCGCCTTAGACAAAACCACGCTAATAAACACAATCGAAACCATCATCAGCGACATAAGAATTTGCCCAATGTAAGAAATAAAACTCACCAATTCTCCAGTTTTCATGCTGCCAAAAACAATCATTCTGCCGCCAAACCAAAGCGCCGCAATAATGCTAACGTAAATAACCATTTGCATCATAGGACTTGTAAAAATAATCAGTTTTTCAGCCCGAACCTGAGCATTTTTTAAACTTTTAGCGCAGTCATCAAACTTTTGATTTTCAAAATCGCCACGAACATAACTTTTAACCACGCGAATTGCACTAAGATTTTCCTGAACAGCGTTATTCAACTTGTCGTAAAATCCCAACATTTTTGCAAACAGCGGAAAGCCTTTACTTGCCAGGAAAAACAAAACTAAAGCAACAAATGGAATCGCAACCGCAAAAATCAGCGAAAGTTCCTTGTTAATAAAGAGAGCCAGAATTGTGCCGGAAATAAGCATAAATGGCGCCCGAATACAAATACGAATCAGCATTTGATAAGTGTTCTGAAGATTTGTGCAGTCAGTTGTAAGCCGCGTAACCAAAGAACTCGAAGAAAAATTATCAACATTGCCAAAAGAAAAGTCTTGAATTTTTGCAAAAAGATTTCGTCTTACGTTGTGCGAAAATCCAACCGCCGCCACAGCACCCAGCCTTGCTCCAAGAACGCCACATAAAAGTGAAAAAGCCGCCATTGCAAACATAATAAGTCCGGTTCTTAAAACAAAATTAAAATCAGCATTTGCAATTCCCACGTCAATAATTTGCGCCATCATCAGCGGAATTGCAGTTTCCATAAGAACTTCGCCAATCATCGTAAGCGGACAAAGAAAAGAATAAACCTTGTATTTGGTTTCCAAATTTTTAGTCAGTTTAGAAATTGTAGACATAAAAACAAGTATAATTAAATTAAAAAAAATCGTCAGTTAAAATTTTTAAATTTTTTTGTTGATTTTGGAGCGAGTTTAAAAATTTACACTTAGCACGTCATTGCGAAAAGTGAAGCAACCTAGCAATCTACTTCAAGTTGCAAAATCAACCGCCCGCTTTTTGCAGTTTAGCACTTTGAACTTTCACTTTTTTGCAGAAGATGGCGACAAGGTGAATTGCAACGGA